>NZ_JBIYDB010000024.1:0-63571 GCF_044908325.1 Arthrobacter sp. GAS37 | reverse complement strand
ACACTCAACCTGGCGGCGAAAACACCAACACCGCGCACGACATAGTCATTACAAGGCCCGCGGACACACCCTATAAACGCGACTGTAGTACTAGGCGTTTGCGGCGTTCGCCTTGTCCAGGGCTTCGATGCGTTTCTGCCGCGATGCCGGGGAGTCCAGGCTGAACGAGCGGAAATCCCCAAGGTCCTCGCGGATCCAACCCTCCACCTCACTAATCCGCTGAGTGACTGCCGCGCTGGGCTTGTCGAAGGTCCACGCGGCGATCCGTTCCTTACCCGGATCGTATTGCCACAGTCCGATGATTCTTCCCCGGTCCAGGATCGGGTGGTCGGACAGGTCCGCCTGCAGCGCAAGCGTGGTGTCCAGGATCTTCCGGCCCCGATCCCCTTCAGCCAGCATGTCCGCCGAATTCCTGCGCAACAGCACCAAAGAGTCCGTCCCGGCCAGAAGCTGGATCTGCTCCTTCTGCGGTGCCGTGAACGCGGAAAGGTGCTCGACGTCGTCGGGCAGCATGCAGAGCGGCTCACCTGTCGGGGTGGCCACTTCGACGGCGCCGACGGCGGTCAGGGCCGCCTTGCTCTGCGCGACGGTGAAGCCCGTAAGCCATTGACTCTGCTTGAACGTCGCTCCGCCGGTCCAGCGCAGGTACCGTTCGATCAAGCGCGCGCGGGCGGCGTCGTCGTCGATGGGGCTCGGCGGCAGCATCCACGACGTGTAGGCGTAGCGCTGCTGGTCGAGACGGCCATTGACGGGGACACGCCGGATGCGACCGTCGGCTTGCAGGAGGCCCAACGCCGTGGGGAGGGTGGTGGACGCACCCTTCTTCTTGCCTTCTTCGCCGAGGCTGCGGACGGACTCGCCGAGCTCGTCCCTGAGCTGTTTCGGGTCCATGGGGTCGCTGGACTCCATGAGGGTGTGCAGCACTTGCTCTTCGAGCAGCGTGATCTCACCGCGTTCGACGCCGAGCCGGGCCAGGACCTTGAACGGCGCCACCGCGGCGTCCCGGCCGACTTGGAGGCCCCACGCGAAGTCGTTCCGGCCGAGGACGTAGGTGCATCCGCGGGCCGTGGGGAGCTCGTGGATTTTCAGCTCGGCGACGTCCCGGTCCACCTGTTCGCGCCTGATCCCGGCCCGGGCAAAGAGCGTCAGGTAAGGGTTGGCGCCGCCCACGGAGCGGGCCCAACCGGCGCGGTCCAGGACTTCCTCGGACGTCTTGCCGGAGAGGGAACCGTCCAGTCCCTGCCTGTGCCACGCCCAGGCGCGGAGGAGTTCCGGGGTGAGCGTTTGGGTGGAAAGCACGGCGGACGTCATGGCCCCATTCTGCACCGTTTGCCCGCCATCCGGGGCAGTCCCTCGCGAGCTATCGCTCGAAATCCAACGAGAAGCTCGCCCAGGCGTCGGGATGCTCGCGCAACAGCACGTCGACGCCGGCGAGCGCACCGCCGTCGTCGCTCTTGCGGACTTTCGCCGCGACTGCCTCAGCGATGAAGCGGGCCAGCACTTCCGTCGTCGTGAGCTGTCCGGCGAAGTCCGGGTGCTCGTCGAGGTTCTTGTAGTTGAGGCCGGCCAGCACCTCGTCCAGGATGGTTCCGGCGGCGCCGATGTCCAGCACGATCGCGTCGTCGTTCAGTTCTGCCCGGCGGAACGTCACCTCGGCGACGAAAGTGGCTCCGTGGAGTCCCTGCGCCGGGCCGAACGACTCCCGCGGAAGGCTGTGGGCGATCATGAAATGCCGGCGGACCGTGAGGGTGAACATCGCTACGCTTTCCTCCCTTTTTTGGGGTAGTTGATGACGCGGCAAAGATCGTCCAGTTCGCCGTTTTCCAAACTTTGGAAGATCTCCGGGAGCTCCTCGAACTGCGACTCTCCCGTGAGGAACGCGTCGAACACCGGGTCCCGCAGGAGAGAGACGGCCAGTTGCAGCCGCTCACTTGAGGTGCGGCGGTGCCGGCGCGAACGTGCAACCACTCCAACCTGGCTGGCTCGGATGGAGAGGCGCCGGGCATGGAAGTCCTCCCCCAGCGGCAGGGAGACCTTCCGGTCCCCGTACCAAGACATCTCAATGATCTCGCCCTCGTCACCCGCGAGCTGCAGGCTACGGGCCAGTCCTTCGTCCGTGGCCGAGCAATGGAACACGATGTCGCAGTCCTGTTTTGCATCGTGCGGAAGCACGAACTCCACGCTCAAGGATTCCACGAACCCGCGCTTCCCCGGATCCGTCTCCACCAGTTGCAAGCGCTCCAGCGGGAAGCTGCGCAGCAGTGCTGCGGTCATGCCGCCCACCAGTCCGGCACCGACGACGGCGATCCTGTCACCGAGGCGGGGGCCGGCCTCCCACAGGGCGTTGAGGGCAATCTCCGCGATACCCGTGAGCACAGCCCGGCGGGCCGGCACGCCTTCCGGAATTCTCGTGAGTGCGGTGAGCGGCACGACGTAGCGGTCCTGATGCGGGTGCAGGCAGAAGACGCTCTGGCCGATCCAGCCTTCCGGGCCTTCTTCGACAACGCCAACCGACAGATAGCCGAACTTGACTGGCGCGGGAAAATCTCCTGTTTGATAGGGTGCCCGCATCTTCTTCGCAATCCGTGGAGGGACGTGCGCTTCATGGACCACGAGCTCGGTTCCCCTGCTGATTCCGGAGTACAAGGCACGGACCAAAGCCTCACCCTGGGCCGGAGCCGGAAGTTCCTCGCTCCGGAGTTCGCCTTGGCAGGGGCCAACGGTCCAGTAGGCCAAGGCCGTTTGAGGGTGCGTGTTCTGCGGCGCGTGTTGTGGAAGAGTCATCGTGCTTGCGAATCTAGTCCTGCGGCTGCGATTGGGGAAGGGAAGCCTGCTTACTAAGTGGGTGCAGCTCGTCCGTTTTGGGGAACAGGCCTCCACTCCGGTACCCTATTTCAGTTGGTGACGTGTCCGAGCGGCCGAAGGTGCAACACTCGAAATGTTGTTTGGTGTAAAAGCCAACGTGGGTTCAAATCCCACCGTCACCGCCATGTAGAGAGGCCCCGGTTCCCTTTGTTTACAAGGGAACCGGGGCCTTTTGCTTTGCCTGAATCAGGGTTTTGGGCACATTTTGCCTACACTCGATTGGGCGATCGCGATATCCAGGGCGTCTGAAACGGCGTCCAGATCCCCGTCAAACAGGTCCGCATAGACGTCCAACGTCATCGCGCCCGAGCTGTGACCTGGCATCTTTTGCACTGCCTTGACGTTGGCGCCGGCCGAGACCGCGAAGCTCGCGGCCGAGTGCCGCAGATCATGCGGGGTAATCCGGGGACTGCCCGTGCGCTTGACCGCATTGCCGAACCAGCTCACATTGTCCTCATGCACGCGCGCCAGCCGCAGGTGATGGCCGTCCGGGCCGGGGAACACCAGATCATCCCGACGGTTGCCGCCTTGTCCAGAATCGTTCTGATGTGGCCCCACGGCAAATGTGCCACAACCCGTGGCTCATTTGACTCCCCGCCCCAGGCGCGCGCCATCGCCATCATGTATTGCAGGTTCGGGGCGGACAGGCCATTCATCTCCGGACGATGCCCGCAGATCATTGGCCAGCGGGGTGATGACCCCGCTCCCCCACCCTTGGCTGTCCTGGAGGGGTGAGAATGTCCTTGCCGACAGACCAATAAAGCTCGATAAGCAGGGTGTTGACGGTCCGTTCTGCCTGCGTCCTCGCGTCCCTTAGTGCCTTCAGCAACTCCACATTATCTGCCGGGAGGAACGACTTCACCCGGCCCAGCGGAGGCCCGCCCGGACGACGACCCGGCACCACGGCCAGAACGGGACCGCGGCCCCGGCCCCAGCAGGTAACAGCACGGCGGGGCCATACGCTGGCAACCTTTTCGGGCTCCTTCGTCTTGCTCGAACTAGGCCAGGTTCTTGGACTTGAGCCAGTCCTGGGCGATTTGTCCCATGTCCTCGAACTTGGCGGTCCTGCCGTTCATTTGGATCAGGTCTTCGGTGGTCAACGCGGCGGAGACCTTGTCCAGCACGCTCTTGACGGTGTCGCTGGCCTTCTTCTGGTTGATGACGGGGACGACGTTCTCGGCGAGGAACAGGTTCTTGTTGTCTTCGAGGGCAACCAGGTTGTTGGCGGTCAGGGCGGGGTCGGTGCTGAAGAGGTTTGCAACCTGTACCTGACCGGAAAGGAGGGCGTTGAGCGTGAGCGGGCCGCCGGCGTCGAGCGCTGAGAATTCCTTGAAGTCGAGGTTGTAAACGGATTTCAGTCCAACAACACCGTCAATGCGGGTTTTCCACTCCGGTGCGGCCCCCAGGCCCAGGTCCTTGGCAGCAGGCTGGAGGTCGCTGATGGACTTGAGGTTGTACTTGTCGGCGGTGTCCTTCTTGACTGCCAACACGTCCTTGTCCTGTGCCTTGGATGCTGTCAGCTGGGTGAGTCCGGACGGGATCTTGGTGCTCAGCTCTTTGGTGACTTCATCCGAGGTGACGGCTTTGGTGGATGCGTCAAGGTACTGCAACAGGGCCCCGCCGTATTCCGGCATGAGGTCGATGGAACCGTCCTTCAGTGCAGGGATGGTGACTTCGCGGCTGCCGATGCTGGGCTTTTCCGTGACCTGGACGCCCTTGGACTTAAGGGCCTCGGCGTAGATCTTCGCGATGAGCTGGCTTTCGGGGAAGTCCGCGGAGCCCACGATGATGCTCTCCGTCGATCCTGCGGCCTGGGAATTGTTGTTGGAGGAGCTCATGGGATTTGCACCGCCACAAGCGCTCAGGGCGATGGCGGTGGCTGCCGCCAGGGCGAAACCGGTCAGGTACTTTTTCATGTCAATTCTCTCTGGGGAGGGCCGTTGCAGGGCATGCGGTGGCCGGGTGGGCGTGAGTTGAGCGGTACATCCGGGCAATGGTGAACGGAACTCTCGAGCCCATGCAATGTCGAGCTGCGTAGTAGAGCCTCAAATGCGTATCACTTTGTAATGTGGGTTCCATTGCTGGAAACGTACACTCGGCCCTCGGGCTCAGCAACGCGCATTCTCAGTTCATGAGAACATCCGGTCTGGTCTTGTATCGGGCGCTGATAGAGAAAGGATCAGCATCCGACGACGGAACCAAGTTGCCGCGCTCAATCCGCCAAACGGGTTGCCCCTCGTGAAACGGCTAAGCACTCCTGGACTGGCCGCCGTCGAGATCGAGTTCGGTCACTTTGCACGCGAGATATAGGGCCAAGTACGCTTCACTCTTCCGTTCCGTCCAACCTTGCAGCTGCTCAATTTTCTCAAGGCGGTGGATGAGCGTGTTCCTATGGATGTGGAGCCGTCGTGCAGCTCCCACCAAGGAGAAGCCACTTTCACACCACGCCACTACAGTCGCCTGGACGGTGGGCCAGTCGCCCAGCCTCAAGAGTCTGTCGGCGACGGCGGTGGTGTACCGCAGCCTGGCCCGCAGGCCGACGCCTGACAGCAGTTGCTCGATGCGGACTTCATTGATGGTGGTGATGCTTCGCTGCTTAATGCGTCTGCCAAGCCGGAGCGAATCGACGGCGTCTTCGTAGGAGTTCCGCAGCCCGGCCGGCCCCGCGGCCTCGGTTCCGATGCCGATCTCGACGTCGGAGGCCAAGTGCGTGCGGAACTGCTCCACGCAGTGTCCTGCCTGCGCCACAATTCCGGGCACCCCCTCCGCGGTGGGGTGTGCAAAGACAACATAGCGGTTGGCTGCGATCGAAACGGCGATGGTATGCCGGTGTGCGAAGCTCTCGCGGAGCATGACAAGGGCGCGGGGCAGCCACTCCGTGGTGGTCGCAGGGCTCGTGGTCCGGCCAAGGACCTGGACGGCGATCCCCACTCGGCTTGCCGCCAGGTCAACCGACTGCTCGTTCGCCTGGTCGAGGAGCGCCTCAACCTCGGTCATGAGGGGGTCGAAGGCAAGGATCTCCCGGACTAGGTCCTCAAGCTCGCGTTCGCGTTGGAGAGTCGAGCGCAGGAGTGATGCCTGATGCAGCAGGATTTCCGTCTGGCGTTCCACCATCAAGCCAAATCGGGTCACCTGCACGGGCGAGCCGGTGATGCCAACGGTGCCCACTGCGTGCCCGTTGAGCAGGATGGGCAGTGTGACTCCGGGCTTGACGCCATGAAGGGCCCGGGCTTCTGCCGCCGAGTGCGTGGCAGGCTCTTTGGTGCGGATTACGTCCAAGGAAGCCTCATGGAAACTGCCTACCCGGCTGGTGTCGCCACTGCCGATCACCATGCCGCGGACATCGGTGATGAGGATGTTAAACCCCACGATCGCGCTGGTTTCACCGGCAATCTGCTGCGCGAGGGCAGGGGTTAGAGCCCCTGCCGCCGCACGAGTACTGCTTTCCCCCGCCATGACACCTCCGATTAGTTTTTTCGTACAGCAAGGAACCCCAAAATTCGCCACAAGCTGGACGAATGGTCCAATGACTTTCGTCACACCCAAGCCTACGGTTGATGTTAAGCGGCACAAAGCCGGACCCGCAGAAGGTGTTCTGCCAAAGCGATAATCCATCGAAAGGTGGAAACCATGTTTAGTCGCATCCATAAACCACTTCGCAAATCGGCGCTGGCGGCAATCGGCGTCGTGGCCCTGGCCCTGACCGCTTGCGGCGGCAGCGGCGCCGCATCAAACAATGACGGCCTGGATACGATCACGCCGGGCAAGTTGACAGTGGCGATCGAGCCCTACATGCCGTATACCGCCATGAAAGACGGCCAAATGGTTGGTTTGGACGCGGAGATCCTCCAGGCCGCAGCGAAGAAACTGAACCTGACAATCGAGCCACAGGTCACCGACTTCAACGGCATGCTGGGAGGTGTCCAAAGCCGGCGCGTCGATATCTCCATCGGGGGCATCGCCTGGACCAAGGAACGCGCCAAGGCTGGTCTGTTTACCGACCCTCCCTATTACTCCCCGCCTGCCATGGCGGTCAAAGGCGACCAAGACGTGAAGACTCTTGCTGATCTCCAAGGCAAGAGCCTCGGAACCGTGACGGGCTACGTCTGGGTGAAGTCCATCAAGGCGGTGCCGGATGCCAAGCTCAGTTCGTACCCGGATGCCAACGGGCTCTTCGCCGACATTGCTGCGGGCCGCGTGGACGTAGGGTTCGTGGATCCGTTGCTGATTTCCTACACACAGGCCCAGCGGCCAGACCTTGGATTGCAGACCAAGTATCTGACGCCGCCCACCGACGAAGAAGTCAAGAAATCCCCGGACCTCGCGTACTTCCAGCCTTATATGACCAGCTTCTACGTCCCCAAGGAAGAGCCAAAGCTGGAAAAGGCGATTTCCGGAGTGATCCGCGATATGTACACGAACGGACAACTGGCCAGCCTCATCAAGAAGTACGGCGGTGATCCCGACCAGTATCTCAAGCCGTCGCTGTCCATGACCAGTGAGCGGCAGGCGACGGACCGCCCCGCAGACTGGAAGGCCCCGTCGAACTGACGCCGTCCTGATCCATGTGCTCACCCCAAGACAGGAAACAACAATGAACCCCGCACCCGGCCTCTTTCAGGTGCCATGGCAGGACTACCTTCCGGCACTAGTCGATGGCTTGCTGAAGTCCCTCGGTTACACCGCCGCCGGGTTCGTCGGCGCAGCCGCCGTCGGACTCGCCGTCGCACTCCTACGGATAAGCTCCAGGCGGCTCCTTCGCATACCTGCGGCCATCTATACGGAATTGTTTAAAAATGTCCCCCTATTGGCCATCATTTTCATCACGTACTTCGGACTGGCATCCATCGGCCTCCGGCTGGATGCCTTCCAGGCGGGAACCCTGAGTCTGGTCATTTTCTACGGGGCCTACCTTTCGGAGATCTTCCGGGCGGCGCTCCTCGGAGTCCATGCCGGGCAGCAGGAGGCAGGGCAGGCCTTGGGGCTGGGGCCGGTGGTGACGTTTACAGGCATTATCTTCCCGCAGGCGCTTCGGCTGGCACTTCCCGGCACCGGTACCATGCTGGTGGATCTGCTGAAGTCGACGTCCCTGCTTGTGGTCATCTCGGCGGCCGAACTAATGTCCCAGGCCCAGCTGATTGCGAGCGAAACCTTCCGGGCTCTCGAGGTCTATGTCGTGATCTCGGCGATTTACTTCGTAGTCTGCTACCCGCTCTCGCAGCTCGTTCTCCGGCTCGAGCGCCGAGTCCAGGCGGGCGCACCCCTGTCCCTGCGGCGGTATCGCCGGCTTGCCCATGCGCGGGCATTGTTGGCAGCGGCAGAAACCAAGCCATACTCGGAGGTAAAGCCATGACTGTCGGAAAGATTGAATCGGAGGGCTCTGCGGTGACCAGCACCCTTCCAGTGGTGGAGATCAGGTCCCTTGTGAAATCGTTCTCCGGCCGGACTGTGTTGGACAACGTCGACTTCACAGTCAAGCCAGGAAATATCGTAAGCATCATCGGGCGAAGCGGCGGCGGCAAGACCACCTTGATGCGCTGTATCAACCTGCTTGAGAAACCCGACTCAGGTTTCATCACCCTGCAGGGCGAGCCGGTGTTCTCCAAGGACAAGACCGTCTGCAAAGACCTGGCCAAGCTCCGGCAGCGAGTGGGAATGGTATTCCAGCGCTTCTACCTGTTCCCCCACCTCACCGCAGTCGAAAACGTGATGCTGGCCCAGATGAAGGGGTTGAAAATCCCAGAGAAGAAGGCTCTTGAAACTGCCCTCGAACTCCTAGCGGAAGTCGGGTTGACACACCGGGCCTTGGCATTCCCCGAGCAGATGTCTGGCGGGGAGCAGCAGCGCGTGGCAATCGCCCGCGCATTGGCGCTCGGACCAAGCCTTTTGCTCTTCGACGAGCCGACATCGGCTCTTGATCCCGAATCCACCCGGGACGTCCTGGCCGTCATGCGGCGTCTGGCCCGTTCCGGCATGACCATGGTGATCGTTACGCACGAAGTGCCGTTTGCCCGGGAGATTTCGGACAAGATCGTCTTCATCGACGGCGGCCATATCATCGAGCAGGGGCATCCGAGCGAGGTCATAGACAACCCTCGCGAAGATCGCACCAAAGCCTTCCTCCGGTCCTACAAGACGGACGGCTAACGGCTGCCTTTCCATTCTTCCTGCACGCCCGCTCCTGCATCCGGCGTAAGCACCCTTTGCCCTTTTTCGTCCGAAAGTGACCCATGACTTCGATTTCCAGCCCCGGCCGCACGGTTGACGTGGACGGCATTACGACCGCCGGCTCGCCCTATCCTTCAGCAACCCGGGTGGGTGACACCATCTATGTTTCCGGCCAGGTGTCATTTACTGACGACGGACGGATCCACGGGGAAGGGGATGTTTCTGCCCAGACCCGACACTCGGTGGCAAGGCTCGCTCGTGTCCTCGCAGTCTACGGAGCGACCCTCGACGATGTCGTTTCATGCACTGTGTACCTTAAGGACGCAAGCCTGGCAGAGTCCTTCAATGCTGCCTGGAGCGCCGCTTTTGGAAAGCATCGGCCGTCCCGGGCCACAGTTGTTGCCCAGCTCCTCGATCAGCGACTTCTCGTCGAAGTGCAAGCGATCGCCCGGCTGCAGAGAAGCCGCTCAAGGGACGCGGAGGGCCAGAAATGAAGCTGATCGTGATCGGGGCCGGCATCATCGGAGTGACAACGGCCTACGAGCTGGCACGTCGCGGGCACGAGGTCCAGGTCATTGACCGGGAAGCCGGAGAAACCCGTGCGACGAGCGACGCAACGGCAGGGCTGATCGCCCCAGGTCATTCCTTTGCCTGGGCGTCGCCATCAGCCCCTATGGAGCTCCTGAAATCCCTGTTCACCTCCGACACTTCAATTCGGGTCAGGCCGCGTTTCGATCCGGAACTCATTTTCTGGGGACTGAAGTTCCTGCGCGAATGCACACCGTTGCGGGCGCACGACAACACCCTGGCCAAGCTCCGGCTCGCTCAGCGCAGCCAGCAGCTCTTCAACCAGATCGTCGCCGATGAGGGCATGGACTTCAAGCCTTCCGCCGGCGGCGTCTTATACCTTTACCGTGACGAGTTAGGACTGCGCCGGGCGATTGAGCACGGACGGATCATGCGCGAGAACGGGCAACAGCAGAACGTCCTGTCCAGGGACGAACTGTTCCATCTCGAACCGGCATTAGCCAAAAGTCAAGTTCCCTTCGTCGGAGCCGTTCGTGATGCCACCGACGCAACCGGGAATCCCGCATTTTTTGCTTCGGAAATCCGGAAACGGTGCGAGGAGATGGGCGTACAGTTCGCCTTTGACACGACCATCCAGTCCATCAATATTGACGGCGACCGCGTAACCGGGCTCAGCGGCGGAAAATCGGATTTCCTCGCCGACGGCTACATTCTCGCCGGCGGCCCTGACAGCGCCCGGCTTGCCCGCACGATAGGAATCCGCCTCCCCATCTACCCCGCTAAGGGATACAGCATGACGGCGCCGGTAACCCCAGGCGCCCTGGCCCCACAACTGGGGGGAATTGACGAAAAATCGCTCGTGGCCTGGTCGCGATTCGGCGATCAATTGAGGATGTCTGCCACGGCCGAGTTCACCGGATACTCTTTGGAATACTCAGCCAAGGACTTCAGCAGGATCCTCAACGCCGGAGAGGAACTATTCCCGGGCGTCTTGGACTACAACCGTGCCACTTACAAGGTGGGGCTTCGGCCCATGACGCCCGACGGACCGCCCATTATCGGCAGAGGAAGGCCGCGAAACCTCTACATAAATACAGGCCATGGTCATCTCGGATGGACCATGGCCTGCGGCTCGGCCGAAATGCTGGTAGACATCATCGAATCCAAGCCTTCCACTCTCCGGACCGACGCATACGCGCTGAGCCGCTAGAGGTATGCCGTAGCGGATTTCCGTCAGGTGCATCGCGCATCGAGTGCAGCCCTGACTCGTAGGTAGTGTCTCCTAAAGAGGCCAGTCAGATGCTGACGGCTCGAAGAACGGCTCCGCCGCGGTAAGTGAGAGCGAGTGTGTCATAGCGGGTTGCCAAGTCACAACTTCCGACGGACGCCACGCTGCGCTACGCGGGTATCAGGCGGACTGGGATGGATTCCCAGCCTCGTAGGGTGTTGTGCAGCAGAGGGACGGGCTGTTCTGTCAATTCGATGCTCTTGACTCGCCTAGCCAGAGCCGTGAAAAGTACTTCCATTTCAAGTCGGCTAATCGGTTGCCCGACACACTGATGAATTCCCATGCCAAAGGCCAAATGTCCGGCAGCCTGGCGGTCGAGACGGAACTGGGCCGCATCGGGGCCCCAATGAGCGGTGTCTCGGTTGGCAGACCCAACAAACAACAGGACCTTGGTTGCAGCAGGCAAGTTGATGCCCCGGAATGAAGTATCGCTCGAGGTGGTCCGGTAAAAGGACTGGAAGGGCGACTCAAACCTGAGCGCCTCGTCGATGGCGAACTTCACAAGCCTGGGATCTGCGTGAAGTGCCTCCCATTGCGAAGGCTCGCTGGCCAAAGCTACCAAGGTGTTTCCGATCGAGAAAATCGTCGTGTCCAAACCTGCGGAGAGCATCGCGCGAACCAGCAACGGTGCTTGGTCTGCTGATATTTCACCTCGGTCGGCAAAATCCCAAATCTGCTGACCAAGACCACCGGGGGCGAGGTTCTCGCGAGAAGTCATCTCCATGACCCACTCATGGGTTCCGGCGCCCTTCTCAAAGTACAGCTGGTGACGGTCATTCTCTGGGCCGAATGCGCTGAAGTTCATTGCGCCGTGGAGAAGAAGATTCTTTTCCCGCCCTTCCCTGGGGATACCGACGGCATCGCCAAAGACGCGGATGGGGAAAATCTCCGCCAGATCGGCTACGCCATCAATCTCGGCCTTCGCGAGAACATCGTCGACCAGTTCTTCGGCAAAGGCCTCAAAACTGGTTCGGAGGGATCGAACTCCTCGTGGAGATATGACACCGCTCATCGCGGTGCGCATGGCCGTATGGATCGGAGGATCCAGCTCCAGGATTCCCTGAGGTCGCCACGGCGGGTTGTCGTGCAGGTTTTTGGGACCGACGCCTGCGCCCGAGATGAAGGTTCGGTAGTCGTCGAGGATCTCGCGGCACTCATCGTAGCGACTAAATGCCAGGACTCCGTACTTCTCCAACCAAACAGCCGGCCCGGAAGAACGCATGCGCTCAAAAAGAGGGTAAGGATCTGTCAGGTTCTCGTCGGAATAGGGGTCGTCCGGAAGCGAGACAACATCCGCACCCGATAGCGTCTTATTCATAGTGAATCCTAGGTTGCTGAGGATCTTTGGGCACGATCAAAGTATCGATAAGCGGGACAATGAACTAACAGCATTCTCATTTTGCGAGAATGCAAATTGGTTCGTCGCAGCGGAACCTGCACCATCGAAGAACGAGGCACTGAGGAGGTCACGATGGCTAACACGTCATTGGAACGGGGGCTTACGATTCTCGCTGAAGTCGCTGGCGGCGCTGACACGACAGTCGAGGGTGTCGCCTCGCGCTTGGGAATTCCCGTCAGCTCGACTTATCGGTACTTCAAGACGCTCAAGGCCCGAGGCTTCATTGTCGAGGATGCAGGCGCATACCGGCCCGGTCGGGCGCTGCTGGCTCTCAGCGGTCAGTATTCTGTCCAGAACCACCTTGCTGAAGTCGGCACGGCAGTCCTGCGCAGCATCGTCGAGAATGTCGGTGAAACTGCGGTGATGATTATTCGAGTCGGAGCCAGCGCGATGTGTCTTCGCTGCGCCGAAACGGACAAGGCGTTTAAGTACACGTTTGCCGTGAACGAGTTGCTGCCGTTGTACGCCGGCGCAGGGCAACGCCTGCTACTTGCTTGGTCTCCGCCGGACGTCACCAAACAAGTGCTTGATGGAGAACTGATCCGCTTCACCAAGAACACCCTGGACGCGGATCAAATTCGTTCAAGTCTCATTCAGATCAGGTCGGCGGGCTGGGCCATTTCGCGGGGCGAATTGGACCCCGGCTCAGTATCCGTTGCAGTCCCCGTGTTTGTTAGCGGGGAAGTCGTATGTTCCCTGAACGTTGCTGGGCCGGAAGCGCGCTGCGGGTCCAAGACCTGGGTGACTTCTGCCCTGAAAGCCCTAAATAGAGCTGCCGAAAATCTATCTCTGAGTCTCGAATCTCTATCTCCAACAATCAATACTCGAAAGGCACTCGATGCTGACTGAACCACCAACACCATCGGTGACTCCCCCAACATCCCTGACCTCACACGATCCATTTCCACAATGAGCGTTGATCTCAGTTCCTATGATGCTTAGGACCCCGCGAGGTGCCGGAAATGAGTGAGCAAACACTGCACGCCCCCGGGCACTTGCTGCAAGACTTCTTCACGCTCCAGGTCCGAGACGTCCAGCAGGAAGCTGCGGGTGTTTTATCCGTGCTCCTAGTCCCGATCGAGTCATCGGCACTCCCCCAATGGACTCCAGGGGCTCACATTGATGTGATGCTTCCTAACGAAATGTTGAGGCAGTACTCTCTGATTTCAGATCCTGACGATCATAGCGCCTGGCGAATTGCAGTTCTGCTCGACAAAGACGGACGCGGTGGCTCACGGTACATTCACACAGACCTAAAACCCGGTGGCAGCCTTGAAGTAAGGGGTCCAAAAAACCACTTTCCCGTAGGGGCCTTCGCCGGGCCGATTCAGTTCATTGCTGGCGGCATCGGGATCACACCACTGCTACCGATGCTACGAGAGGCTGACAGAAAAGGGGCGGATTGGAACCTCCTCTACCTCGGATCAGACCGGAGCTCTATGCCTTTTCTGACCGAGCTGCAGAAGTACGGAAACAGGGTCCGCGTGCACGCGAAGAGCGAAAGCGGTGCAATGAACCTGACCGCCTTTGTCGAAGGACTGGGGCTTCAATTTGTTGCTTCGACATATGCCTGCGGACCGTTCCGAATGCTGACCGAACTCGGGGAGCTGTACCGGGATGGGACCCGTGGCGAGTACTACAGTGAGCTCTTTGACACCGCGGGCTCGCCAGTGCCTGAAATTGAAGACGGCCTTTCGTTTGTTGTCGAAACCTCCGGTGGTTCGGAAGTAGAGGTCGCAGCTGACGAAACCATCATCGAGGCTTTGGACCGTGTCGGCGTCCGAACGCTCAGTTCCTGCCGCACGGGAACCTGTGGAACTTGCGAAACAGAGGTCATTGAGGGCATTCCAGATCATCGGGACGCGGTTCTGAGCCTAGAAGAGCGTGCAGCGGGAGAAACAATGATGATCTGCGTCTCAAGGTGTGTCGGCGACAGACTCGTCCTGAACATATAGACGATGCGATCGGGCCGCTTGGTAGGTCGCCCAAGCACGGCGGTCCGTTGCCAAATAGGAAACGGATGCTAGCCGCGACAGAGTCGCGGCTAGCATCCACTGGCCGCGACAGGCATATTCGATTACAAGCAGAGGAGCCACATGATTGTCTTTTCCGGGTCAACCACAACCGCTGAAATCGTCGCTATCGCGCGACGACGAACAAGTGTCGCGATCTCATCCGATGTCATCGGTTCGATCCGGTTGGCGCATGAGGAAGCGGCTGACCTTTCGGCGCGGATCCCGACGTACGGCCGATCGACTGGGTTTGGTGCCAACAAAGCGACCCCAGTAGACGAGAAGGACCTAGAGCATGGCATGCGGCTGCTTAGAAGCAGTGCAGTCGATTCCGGAACGGCACTAGCCGAAGACGCCGTCCGATCGATGCTTGCAGTGCGCCTGTCGCAGCTTTGCACCCCAGGAGCCGGTCTTGAAGACCGTATCCTGGCAGCCCTCGCCTCTATGCTTAACTCCAATTCACTCCCCACAATCCGGGAGTTCGGTTCCATTGGCACTGCCGACCTTTCAGCACTTTGCGGTACGGCCCTTACGCTACTCGGTGAGCGCGCGGCCACCGGCCCGCTCGATCCAATGGCCGCGTGGGGAAAGGACAGCGCATTACCCTTCGTCTCGAGCAACGCTCTGACTATCGGCCGTGCAGTCCTCGCAGCTCATGATCTCCGTCAGTTAGTTGGTGCGGCACTTGTGGTCTACGCTCTCACCTTCACTGGTCTCTCGGGCAACCCTTCTCCCTTTAGCGCGGCTGCGGCGAAGGGCACCGCAGCCGAAGATGTGGAAAAATTTGCTCAGAGAATGCGAAACATTCTTGGCTCGGGTCATACGCCGTCGCGCATCCAGGATCCATACGGGTTGCGTGCATTTCTGCCTTCCACCATTGGTCTAATTAATGCTCTGGACAAAATCGAAGCATTACTTTCGCGACTCATTGTCGCGGCTCAGGAGAACCCGCTCTTCGTATACGACGAAAACGGCAAAGGTATATCTGTTGAGCACAGCGCGGGCTTCCACCAGGCTCCCTTGTCGTTGGCTCTCGACGGCGTTAAGATCGCTTTGGCGCAGACCATTCCTCTGAGTATGTCCAGAATTCGGATGATGACTGATCCGGAATATACGCTACTAAACCCTTTCTTAGCGGTCGGGGCCGACAGCGCTTCCGGCATCATGACGATTGAATATGTAGTGGCCAGCGCCTATGGGGCAATACATACAGCCGCCCACCCTAGCAGCCTAGCTACGGTGGTTCTGTCGCGAGGGACGGAGGAAGACGCAAGCTTTGCGAGCGAGGGAGTGGTTCAGTTGGAGAGGGCTGTTCGCGGCTACCGTTCGGTAGTAGCCGGTGAGCTCATTATCGCTACCCGCCTATTGCGACAACGCGGAATAACGCCATCTGACATGCATTCTGATGCAGCATCAGATGCATACGAGCTGGCCCTCTCATTGCCTCAGGATGACTCTGACCGAGATCAAAGAGAGGACCTGGAATCCGCGCAAGCCATCCTTGAAGATTTGGCCCCTTTGGGAAGTTAGATCCACCCGAAGGTGCCGGGTGCCCGTACGGTGCGAGTCAGGACCCAGCAGATGATCAAGGCTGTGCCGTCGCGTGGCCGATCCTGGGTGAGCCTGACTGCCCGGAAGAGCGAACCTCACAAGCTGAAATACTTACTTCAAGCCGATTGACTCCTTCAGATCTACTCGTGTAGATTCAGTTAAACTGTTAGTCACGTCACACCGAAGAAGGGCGGAAGATGACCGCCCTCAGGCCGGCTCCTCGCCGACGTCGGCCGCCCGCTCCGGATCCTGCTCAAAACGCGCGATCTTGCTCCGGGTCACAGCGGTCACCTGAACAGTCTCTAGGGCCTGAAAAGAGATGACTAGGTCATGAAGACCCCAACGACAGCCGGGGACCGTCCGAGCCTGGCCATACTGGGCGCCCGCACCCTGGGCAATGCCCTGGGCTCCGGACGAAACGCGCTGAACGCCCTGCGCTTGGTCTTCGCCACAGCCGTGATCGTCTCCCACTCGTGGTGGCTGGGCGGCTACGGCCCGGAACCCTCGCTTTACGGGATCAAGCTCGGCACCGCAGGTGTCATGGGCTTCTTCGCCATCTCCGGTTATCTCATCACAGTCAGCGCCGAACGCTCGGACACAGTGCTGGAGTACGCCGCAGCCCGACTCACCCGCATCTATCCGGCCCTCGCTGTCGCTGCGCTTACCGTTGCCTTCGTGGCTGCACCGGTTGGTGCCCTCTTGACACACGGAACCTACGACCTCCGCGGAGCCCTGGCCTTCCTCGGCGCGGCCTTGGCGCTCGGCATCGGCGTCATGGACACCCCCGCTATAGGAACCTCCCTCTGGGGCAACAACGACCGTTTTGACTGGAACGGCCCCCTATGGACCCTCACTTGGGAGGGGCTGTGCTACGTCATCGTCGCCGCGATCGTGTTCCTGCTTCGCAGGATTCCGGAGAGCAGGCGAGGCACAGCCACTGCAATATTCCTGCTCTTTGCCGCATCGACGGGCGCAGTCTTCGGAAAGGTCCTCGCAGGCGGCTTCGGGCCGAACCGCACCGAATTCGTCCTCCCGCTGCTCGCGATCTTCATGGCAGGATCCCTTCTTGCCACCCAGAGGCACAAGGTCCGCGTCGGCGCGGCGCCAAGCCTTCTCGCCGCACTGGCCGTCTGGGGCGCTCTCGCCACGGGCTACGGTACAGCCCTCGCCCCGTTACCGTTTGCCTACCTCGTCCTGTCGATCGGTTCAATCGGCAGCGCGTCCGCCATCGGGTCCCGCTACGACATCTCCTACGGGATCTACATCTACGGTTGGCCAATCCAGCAGCTCCTCGCCGCCGCCCACACGCCATCAGATGTTCCCGTGCTTGGGTTTGCCGCACTCGCTCTTGTGGCGGCATGGCCCCTTGGTTTCCTCAGCTGCGTGGCGGTCGAACAGCCAACCCAGCGGATCCGGCGCGCCCTCATGAGCCGCCTCACCATCCGTGTGGCCACCAGCACTCCAGGTCATCAATAACGGCGCGGGAAGCTGGTGCCATGACCCCACGAGCATGATCCGTGCATTCATCAACGGCTGGAACGACCGCTCCCACCCCTTCGCCGGACTAAATCCCTCGCGGAAATCCTCGGAAAACACACGCGACTAGGGTGTTTACCGTGAACGATTTCTCTGGGACAGCACAGGAAGCGCGCTGCAAAGTGGCGTTGCCGCTTGCGCGGTTGTTGCGTCCCGTGTCATCGCACCAGTCGATGTTGTGAGGCATGGCGATTACCGTGGCCTGTCCTGGGGCGGTTCCTGGGGGGAGGACAAAAGTGAAAGTGAAGCCCCCCTCGTCACTCATTGGTGCCGTCTTTTCGACGAGTTTGGTACCGGCAGCGTCCCTAATATTGAGATCGACGAGAGCATTGGCACCGTAGCGCGGATTGCACTGGGCGTCGGGCGCGCTGATCGTTAGCTCGTCACCCACCTTTGCGACCTCGGGATTTACGGAAAACTTTGGAGGCAAGCAGGGTGGTTCGCCCTGCGATGATGCGCATCCCGACGTTGCAGCCACAGTCAAGACAACGCAAACCGCGCCCGGCCCAAACTTCCGGGCTGTGCGTACCCGACGCGAAAATCTTGATAGTTTCATAATTCGCTCATTATCTCGCAATAGAACCGGGATGAATACTTCCAACAAGAGTTGTACTCTTTGCAATTTTACTCAAAAACTGACGGGAAGATGAGAACCATTTGGCCACTTCAGCATCAGTTTCACTTCAGGACAACGGGCCGTTCCGAATGTTAACTATTTTATGCTTTTGACCTCATGCTTGTAAATTTTAGTCAGGATTTCGTCATTGACTTCACCGTTTTTATTGGAAAAATTCCGTCTGGCCCAGCTGTAAAGATTCCAGCGTCTCCCACGGTGACATAGAAATGCTCAGCCGCCCTGCCGGGAAACTCTGACGGGCGAATGAAGATCAAGTAGACAGCGCCATCCTGTTTGAAGATCGGCGCCGGAGGCGAATTAGATAACTTCAAGGCTGATCTCGCCGGCACCTTCGACATTTACGATGGCGGCCAGTAAGGCAATTGCGAGTTCAGAAGATCTTCGTGTCCTGGCTTTTGCAATGCCGGAACTTCGAAAATGCCACAAAGTCACACCTACCCCCCGATAGTAAAGACAAATGGAGAATATCTAGAATAGATGACGGAGTGAGCATCGACAAGATCTCTTAATAAACAGATCAAAGGACTTTTTAGGAAAGTCCGCAATGGAATCCGGCGGACCACTTCAGAACCGTCGAAACCTTCGCTATCGCGGCATAGCCTCTTGAAGATGCGCGCCAACACAACGAGCGCTCAGCGCCACCCAAAATGACGTCTTTACAGGGCGCGTAACACCGGCCGACACCAGTACGGAAATTCTCGACGGATCTGAGAGCGAGGCCGTAGTCGATACGGCCGGCCGCCTCGCCATCCGCGCAGCCAACTAAAGCAATCCGCTTAAACGCTTGATCAAAGATTCCTCACCAGCTATTCTTGCCGTGATTAAGCGTTTAATCACAAGACCGACTCCACCACGAACTCCCCCGCCTGCTCAACAACGCCGTGTGCAGTGGCTCGACGCAGAGCTATCGGCGGTCGAGTAGTCCTCACCGAGACCCGGAGATTTTATGGCCCACTCAGCAAGGAGGCTGCCGAAGAGGGCGAGCATGCTCGCCCTCTTCGCCGCGCTCACGATGTTTTTCACGACCACCATGGTTACCGGGGACATCCCCGGCGCGGGAGCCGTCGGCGGCGCGACCGCACCGCCAATGCGCGCCGTCTACCACATGACTCCCCCGTCGGGATGGCTGAGCGATCCTCAGCGGCCCATCTATCTCAACGGCAAGTACAACCTGTATTACCTTCACAGCAACCAGGACAACGGCCCCGGCGGGTGGCGACATGCGACGTCGTCGGACACTGTGGTGTTCAACGACCAAGGCGACGCCCTTCCGCTCCAGAGCAATTTCCCCGTATGGACCGGATCCTCGGTGATCGATACGAACAACACCGCGGGCTTCGGAGCCGGGGCCGTCGTCGCGCTCGCCACGCAACCGACCGACGGCGACGCGTTCCATCAATCGCAATACCTCTGGTATTCGACCGACGGCGGGACAACTTTCACGCAGTACGGCGCACCGGTCATCGCCAACCCGGACGCTTCGGATTGGTTCCGCGACCCGAAGATCGTTTGGGACGCGGCGCACTCGACGTGGGTAGCCGCGATCGGCCGTCAGCAGAAGATCACGTTCTACACGTCGCCGGACCTCAAGACCTGGACGCATCAGACGGATTTCAGCTACACCACCCCGAACATCGGCGGCGTCGAGTGCCCGGACATCTTCCAGATGAAAGCCAACGACGGTTCGTGGCATTGGATCATGGCCGGGAGCATGCAGGGCGACTACAGCGGCAAGCCGGACACGTACGCCTACTGGACCGGCACGTGGAACGGCTCGGCCTTCGTCGCGGACCAGACGGACCCGCAGTGGCTCGACTGGGGCAATGACTGGTATGCCTCGGTGACGTGGCCGGACGCCGCGAATCCCGACACCTCCCGATACGCGATCGGCTGGATGAACAACTGGCACTACGCGCCGCACACCGTGCCCACTGACTCCACCGACAACTACAACGGCCAGATGTCCGTGGTGCGCCAGCTCAGCCTCAAGTCCGAGGGCAGCGGTGTCTACAGCCTTCTATCCCAGCCGACGCCGAATCTGGCCAACTACGCCACCAAAACCGTGAAGCCCGCCAACGCCAGCGTCAATGGACGGACAACCCTCGACTACCACGGCTCGGCCTATGAGCTCGACGCGGACGTCAGCTGGGCCACCTTGAACAACGTCGGTATCTCCGTCGGCGAGAACAAGGACGGCAGCCGGCACACTAACATCGGCGTCTACGGGGGCAACCTCTACGTCGATCGCTCCGCGCAAGACCAAGTGCCCTACTCCTTCGGTACGTACCAGCAGTCCCAGGCGCCGCTCGCCTCGGGTGCGACGTCCGTACACCTTCGGATCCTCGTGGACCACGGCAGCGTGGAGGTATTCGCCGACGACGGCCGGATCGCGCTCTCGAACCAGGACTTCTTCACGTCGTCGGACACGGGGATCTCGCTTTTCACGATCGGCGGTAGCGCTAATTTCGCCAACCTCTCGATCACGGAATTCGCCAACATCACGGAGCAGGCGAATCCCGCGGCGCCGTACACCGACTTCGAAGGCAGCACCTATGGCCCATGGACGACGGCGGGAGCGGCCTTCGGTGCCGGACCCGCCACCGGGACGCTCCCCAACCAGCAGCCCGTCACGGGCTACCTCGGGAACAGGCTCGCCAACAGTTTCAACGGCGGCGACGCGTCGACCGGAACGCTGACCTCGCCGTCGTTCACCATCGGCCATTCCTACGTCAACTTCCTCGCCGGAGGCGGGAACAACCCGAGGCCCTCGGACGTCTTCGCCGACTTCGAGGGCGCGACGTGGGGTGCGGGGTGGACGGCGTCGGGCAGCTACGTTGGCCAAGGCCCGACGGCGGAATCCCTCCCGAATCAGCTCGGCTCCAAGGTCCTCGATACGTACGTCGGAGGAGGTGATGCCGCCACGGGCGCGATCACGTCGCCGACATTCACGATTACGCGGGACTATATAGACTTCCTCATCGCGGGAGGAAACCACCCCTGGGGTCAGTCGGGTGCCGCTGCGGTGAACCTCCTCGTCAACGGGCAAGTTGTCCGCACGGCAACGGGCCAGAATTCTTCGACGATGTCGAACGTGAACTGGGACGTCCACACGCTCGTGGGGCAGAAAGCCCAAATCCAGGTCATCGACCACGCAACCGAATCCTGGGGCCACGTCATTGTGGACCAGATTGTGTTCAGCAGCGCGCCGAACGCGGTTGGAGGTGAGCCGGACAATCAGACCACGGTGAATCTCGTCGTCAACGGGCAAGTCGTTCGCACCGCGACGGGCCAGAACAGCGAGCGCCTCGCATGGACGTCGTGGAACGTCTCCGACCTCATCGGTCAGAGCGCCCAGCTCCAGGTCGTCGACAACGGCACGGGAAGCTGGGGCCATGTCCTGCTGGACCAGGTCACCTTCGAAGACATCCCAGCCGCCTAACCAAGCGCTGCCCTCCCGTGAGAACCGCGGGAGGGCAGCGAGCGCGAGGGTATTCTGCCCGGTGGCCGTGTCTGCTAGGCGTCCATTTGTGCCTATGCTGGGCCCATGGGGAGCGACTCATTGACGACGCCGGATGCGCGGCGCCTGCTCGCGGCACTGGCGAACGCTCAAGCCCGGAGGGTCTTCGCTGAGATCAGCGTTGGCGAAACCCCGGGCGGCTCGCTCTCTCCAGCGAAACTCGCACGGGCGCTCACGCTCCTCAACCAAGCGGGGCTGGTCGAAACGGTTGAGACCGAAGGCAGTGTCCGCTACCGCATTCGCGAGCATGTCTTCCGGGACGCGCTGGCGGCCCTCTCGCCGACGCCCAGCCCGTCCGGCGTCGAGCGCTTCCTGACGACAGACGGCCGCATCGATCGCTACCCCACGCGGGAGGCAGACCGACTCGGGCTTCTCGCTTGGGTAGCCGCGCGCATCCTGGACACCGGCGGGCGCGTGGCTGAGCGAGAGCTCAACGAGCGCCTCGCCCGGTTCACTGGAGACGTGCCAATGCTCCGGCGGTACCTTGTTGACTCCGGCATCGTGAGCCGCACGCCGGACGGCTCGGCCTACTGGCTGGCCGTCGAAGACGGCGACGGCGGCCCCTAGTCTCCGCGCGGCTAAAGATCCCGGGCATTCGCCAGGACCGGAAGCTTGCCCCGCACTTCTTCGACGATTGACGGATCGATGTCGACGATGGCGAGTTCCGGCATTTCTCCCAGGGCGGCCACCACGGCACCCAGTGGCGAGATCACGGCACTGCGCCCTATGCCCGTAGGCGCCGTGCCGGTGGAGGGCAGACCGACGCTCGCGGGATTGCCTTGGCCGGACGCCACGACGAAGGTGGTGCTGTCCACGGCGCGGGCCCGCACCAGCAAGTCCCACTGCTCGGCTTTTCCTTCGCCGGCGCCCCATGAGGCGCAGACGATGTTTACCTGCGCTCCTGACCGGGCGTTGACAGTGAAGAGGGCAGGGAAACGCACGTCGTAACAGGTGGCAAGGCCAAACACGGTGCCGTTGAGTTCGAAGGTTACGGGCGAGGTGCCGGCGTCGACCGAATCAGACTCCGCGAAGCCGAATGCATCAAAGAGGTGAATCTTGTCGTAGGACGTGTCCACCCCGGGGCCGGTGACCAAAAGCGTGTTCCGGACCCGTCCGCCCTCGCCGGGGGTGAACATCCCCGCGACGACGGCGATATCCAGCTCCCGTGCAAGGCTGCGGACCGTTGAGGCCCACGGTCCGTCCAGCGGTTCGGCGATGTCGCCCAGGCTGTTGCCGAAGGCGCGCATGGCTGCTTCAGGAAAGACCACGAGTTCGGCTCCAGCGGCCTTGGCACGGGTGGCGTATTCTCGGATCAGTTCCAGGTTGGCAGCCACATCGGCTCCCGTGATGATTTGTGCCACGGCTAAACGCATGAATTTACTCCAGATTGTTGTATACATAATGTATGCGAAAAAGTTCGGGGACTGCGGCGTCCGGCCGCGAGAAGGCGTACGCGTACCTGCGTGAAAATATCCTGATCGACCCCGAAGTCCAGGGGAAGTTCCTGAACGAGCAGGATCTGGCCGCGGAAATCGGCGTATCGCGTACGCCGGTGCGTGAGGCGCTCTTGCTGCTCGTCTCGGACGGCTTGGTGGAGCTGATTCCTCAGCGCGGAGCTTACGTTCCTCCGGTGACCGGCCGGGAGATGTCTGAATTGATGGAACTGCGCGGGATCCTTGAAAGCCACGCCGCCCGGCTGGTCATCGAGCAAGGCCGGGTTCCCGTCGGGACGATGCAGGAAACCCTTGACCAGCAGGCAAAACTTCCCGAGGACCTGAGCCCGGAAGCGGCCCGTGAGTTTATCCGCCTGGACACCCTGTTCCACCAGCAGCTCATTGACGCGGCGGGCAATGAGCTCATCTCCCGGACGTACAGCAAGCTCCACGTCCGGCAGATTCTGGTAGGCGTCTCCGCGCTGTTCCGTACCGGAGGCCGACGCGAGCAGGTGTGCGCCGAACACCAGGACATACTCGACGCCCTGATGTCCGGCGACGCGGCGAAGGCGCAGAAAGCCATTGACCATCACCTGGCTGTGACCCGGGATATTCTGCTCCGCACCTGAGGGACTTTCTGTCCGCCCAAGGCACGTTGTCAGGATTTTCGAAGGCATGACGTGACAACTTCTCCGGACGGTCAGCGTCAGCGGGATTCCGCGACGGCGGACGGTTGGCTTGCTGCCGCCGATCCTTCCAGCAGCAAACGGTAGTCCTCATCCTCCACGGTGTTGGAGTCCCGGCCGAGCGCCAGCCCCACTAAAGTAACGACGGCGGCCGCGGCCACATAGATGGCAACCGGAATCCAGGTGCCGAACTGGGACAGCAACAGCGTGAACATCAAGGGTGCGATGGCGCCGCCGATCACGCCTGCGAAGGTATAGGCCAGCGAACTTCCGGTGGACCGCAGCCGCGGTGAGAACTGTTCAACGATGAAGGCGGCCTGCGGCCCGTACATGAAGGAGTGCGCCATGAGGCCCAGGACGATTCCCGCGATCAGCAGCGGCTCGCTGTGCCCGCCCAGGATGCCGAAGAAGACGAAAGTCCAGACAGCTCCTACCACTGCCGCAATCCCGTAGACGAGGCGTCGGTTGAAGCGGTCAGAGACGGCACCGGCCAGCGGGATCATGAACAGCTGGAACGCCGAGCCGATCAATACGGCAGTGAGGACCTGGCTGCGGTCATAGCCGAGGGCCTGGATCCCGTAGCTCAGGGTGAACACAGTGAACAGTGCGTACAGCACGTCCGGGCCTACCCGGCACAGTGTGGCAGCGACGAGCGGCCGGAGTTCCTTGCTGAAGACTTCGCGGACCGGAGCGTTGGGCTGTTCACCGTGGGCCTCAATGGCCTTGAAAATCGGGGTATCTTCAAGCTTCAGCCGAATCCAAAGACCGAACCCCACCAACACGGCCGAGACCAGGAATGCGATGCGCCAGCCGAAGCTGATGAACTGCGCTTCGGTGAGGGTAACGGTCAGGACGGCCAGCGTGCCGTTGGCCAGGAGGTTGCCGGCCGGCGGACCGACCTGGGCCGCGGAAGCCCAGAAACCGCGCCGATGGGGATCGCCGTACTCGCTGGAGAGCAGCACTGCGCCGCCCCATTCGCCACCGACGCCCACGCCCTGGGCGAAGCGCAGCAATACCAAAATGATCGGGGCCGAGATGCCGATGCTGCCGTAGCCAGGTAGCACCCCGATCAGAACGGTGGCGACGCCGATGATCATCAGCGTTGTCACCAGGACCTTCTTGCGGCCGATGCGGTCACCGAGCCGGCCGAAAATGATGCCGCCCACAGGACGGGAGACATAGCCCACCGCGTAGGTGGAGAACGCCAGGATGGTCCCGGTCAAGGGATCCGATGACGGGAAAAAGACGATGGGGAATACGACGGCGGCTGCGGCGGAGTAGACGGCAAAGTCGTACCACTCGAGCGCGGTGCCGGTGAGGCTTGCGGCGAAGGCCTTGTACAGGCCTTTGGGATGCATCGGCTTTCCTGGACGCGGCGCTGCGCCGGAAGCCGGAACTGGGACGTTGGCCATGGGTTTCCTCCACGAGAAGTTTACGGTGACGCCTGCCACACTGGCGTTAAATGTATACATTACGCATACTGGTTGTACATTGGCGACTGTTTCCGGTTTCCGGTTTGAAAAATTTCTCCAGCAGGACACGCAAAGGATGGACAGAAAATGACGACTCTGAGCTTTGAACTTCCCGACGGCACTACGAGGAACGTCCAGGTCAAGCACCTCCTCAACGCCGGCTACGCGGGGCGCGAGCAGGAAGAAGTGCAGGCCCACATCGCCGAGCTGGCCGAACTTGGCGTTCCCGGCCCCGCAACCACGCCGGCGCTGTACCCCGTGTCGCCGTACCTGGCCCAGCAGGTTTCGGAGGTCCGCGTCCAGCACGGCAGGACCTCGGGTGAAGCGGAATGGGCGCTCGTGATCACCGATGAGGACGTGCTCCTGACAGTGGCGTGCGATCACACGGATCGCGAGCTCGAGGTCCACGGCGTGGCCTGGAGCAAGAACGCCAGCCCGGACGTGTTGGGGCGCAAAGCCTGGCGCCTGGAAGATGTCCGCGACCATTTGGACAGCATCACGCTCAAGGGCTGGGTGGGCGACGGCGAAACTCCGGACACCCTGATCCAGGACAGTTCGCTGGAGGCGCTCCTCAGCCCGGACTACTGGCTGGAGGTCCTGGCAGAGCGCGGCCTGGACCAGCCGGGCACCGTCCTCATTTCAGGCACGGTGGCAATGAAACATGGGGTCGACCAGTTTGCCCGCAGCTGGAAGGTGGAAATGACCGATCCGGTGACCGGCACGTCGGTGGACGCCCAGTATGTTGTGGAGCAGATGGCGGAGCCCATCGGCTGAGTCCGGCTCCGCCGTCGTTCAGCCTCCTCCATTGTGAGCGCGCGGGACCGGGCATACGCTGGGAGAGGCACAAGCGGTTGGCACTACTACTGCGTTGAGAGGGCGCTGCATGGACGCCAATTCCATCACCGACACCTTCCACCGGCCCTTGAGGGACCTGCGGATTTCCGTCACGGACCGATGCAATTTCCGTTGCGTCTACTGCATGCCCAAGGAGATCTTCGGGCGGGATTTCGTTTTCATGCCCCGGGACCAGTTGCTGACGTTTGAGGAAATCACCAGGTTGGCGTCGATCGCGGTGGGGCACGGGGTGCGGAAGATCCGGCTGACCGGCGGGGAACCCCTGCTGCGGAAGGACATCGAGGAATTGGTCCGGATGCTGGCCCGGTTGCGCACTCCCGACGGGCTGGCTCCGGACCTGGCCATGACCACGAACGGCTCGGTCCTGGCGCAGAAGGCGCAGGCCCTCAAGGATGCCGGACTGAACCGCGTGACGGTCTCACTGGACTCCCTCCGGGAGGAGACCTTCCAGGCCATGAACGACGTCGGCTATCCCGTGGCGAAGGTCCTTCACGCCGCGGACGTTGCCCAGGCCGCCGGACTCGGGCCCGTGAAGATCAACATGGTAGTCAAGCGCGGGACGAACGACCAGGACATTCTTCCCATGGCGAGCCACTTCAAGGGATCCGGCTTTATTCTGCGGTTCATCGAGTACATGGACGTGGGTGCGTCCAACGGCTGGAAAATGGATGAAGTGGTGCCCTCCGCCGAGATCCTGGCCCGCATCGGCGCGGCGTTCCCGCTGGAGCCCGTGGCGCCCAACTACCCCGGCGAGACCTCGGATCGCTGGCGCTACGCGGACGGCAGCGGCGAAATCGGAGTCATTTCCAGCGTGACTCAAGCCTTTTGCCGCGGCTGCACCCGTGCCCGGCTCTCCGCCGACGGGAAGCTGTTCACATGCCTCTTCGCCACAACCGGCACGGACCTGAGGGCGCTCCTGAGAGGCGGCGCGTCCGACGTGGAGCTTTCGACGGCGTTGTCCGCCCTGTGGGGCGGCCGCACGGACCGCTACTCGGAACTGCGCAGTTCACACACACCCAAGGACGCCGCGGCTCACAAGATCGAGATGTCGTACATCGGCGGGTAGCCCAGCCGGACCGCGCCCCCGCCGGTGACCCTATGCTGGTGCCATGACGCAGACGTCGATCAGTTCCGCCGCAGCGCTGGCCGAAATGCTGGCCGCCACCGGCTACCTCGCCGACGAAGGCCTGGCCACCATTGGCTACCTCGCCCTGAGCATGGAACGGCCGCTGCTGCTGGAGGGCGAACCGGGCACCGGCAAAACCTCCCTCGCCGAGGCGCTGGCGGAGGGATTCGGGCTGCCGCTGATCCGCCTGCAGTGCTACGAGGGAATCGACGCTTCGCAGGCGCTGTATGACTGGGACTTCACCGCCCAGATCCTGCACTTACGCAGCGTTGAGGCCAGCGGCGGCGCGGGAATGAGCGCGGGATTGAGCGTGGCCGAGCTGGAAAGCTCGCTCTACGACAAACGGTTCCTGCTGGCCCGGCCCATCCTCAAGGCGCTCCAGCAGAGCCCGGCCGTGCTGCTGATCGACGAAATCGACCGGGCTGACGATGAGTTCGAGGCCTTCCTGCTGGAAGTGCTCTCCACCTACCAGGTTTCCATCCCCGAGTTCGGCACGGTCAAGGCCGACACCCCGCCGATCGTCGTGCTCACCTCCAACCGGACCCGCGACCTGCACGATGCGCTCAAACGCCGGTGCCTCTACCACTGGATCGACCACCCCGGGCTGGCCCGCGAAGTGGAAATCGTGCGCACCCGGCTCCCCCAGGTGCCCGCGCTGCTGGCCGAGCAGGTGGTGCGCGCAGTCCAGCAGATCCGGGTCACCGACGACGTGCTCAAACCTCCCGGCGTCGCCGAAACCCTGGACTGGGCCCGCGCGCTGCACCAGCTCGGCCGGGCCGAGCTTGATCTGGCTTCGGCCGCGGCCAGCATCGGCGCGCTGTGCAAGTACCGCGAGGACACCGAGCGCGTCTCGGCGGCCCTGGCCCGGATGCTCGGCTGAGCCATGCCACAGGCAGGACAGAGCCCACAGGCAGGCCAGAGCACAGGCCACAGCGCCGAAGAGATCCTGTTGGCCTTTGCTGCAGCGGTGCGTGCGGCCGGAGTGAAAGTGACCGCGGACCGCTCGCGCAGCTTCGTCGACGCCGTTGGCAGGCTCGCCGTCGACCGCCGCTCCGACGTGTTCTGGGCCGGCCGCGCCACGCTTTGTGCCTCGCCGGAGGATCTGCCCGCCTACCAGCGGACGTTCGAGGCCTGGTTCGCCGTGGAACATTCAGCCGCCCAACGCCTGGAAAACTCCGCGACGTCCGTCAGCGCTGCCGCGTTGGATAACGACGGCGGCGGCCCGGAAGGTCGGCGGGAACAGTTGCGGGCACTCGCCAGCCGCCGGGAGCTGCTGCGGCACCGCGATGTAGCCGTCCTGGACGACGCGGAACGGGCACTGCTGCACCGGATGTTCGAAGAGCTCCCGGTGCGCTTGCCCACCCGGCAGACCCGGCGGAAACACCTCGACCGGCACGGCGACGTCGACCGCGTACGGACCCTGCGCGACCAACTGCGCCGCGGCGGGGAACCGGGGCCGCTGCGCCGCGCCCGGGCTCCGCGCAAAACCCGCCGGATGGTCTGGTTGATCGACGTCTCGGGCTCGATGGCACCCTACGCGGACAGCCTGCTGCGCTTGGCCCACCGGGTAGTGGAAGCCGCTCCGCGCCAGATGGAGGTATTCACGATTGGCACCCGCCTGACCCGTGTGACGGGCGCACTGCGGGTGCCGGACCCGGACAATGCCCTGGCCCTCGCCGGCCGCACCGTCCCCGACTGGTCCGGCGGAACCCGGCTTGGAGAGGTGCTGCGAGCGTTCAACGACCGCTGGGGCCAGCGCGTGATGGTGCGCGGCGCCGTCGTCGTGATTGCCAGCGATGGCTGGGAGCGGGGCGACCCTGCACTGCTGGGACGCCAGGCCGAGCGGCTGCACCATCTGGCGAGGCGGATCATTTGGTCCAATCCGCACCGCGGCAAGGCGGGGTACGAGCCCCTGCAACGGGGAATCAGGGCGGTGCTGCCGCACGTTGACTTCTTTATAGGGGGGCACTCAATGCAGAGTTTCGAGGAGTTGTTGGACGTGGTTGCCAATGCGTGAGGTCTTGGACGATCTGGTCGCCGCCATGGCGGCCGGCCACACAGTAGGACTCGGAACGGTGGTGCGCACCTTCCGCTCCGCACCGCGGCCGGCCGGGGCCGCCATGATGGTCGACGCCGACGGCAGCGCGGTCGGCTCGGTGTCCGGCGGGTGCGTCGAAGGGGCGCTCTACGAACTGGCCACCAAGGTGGTCGAGTCCCGCCGGCCAGTGCTCCAGCGCTACGGCATCAGTGACGACGCCGCGTTCGAGGTCGGCCTGACCTGCGGCGGGATCCTGGACATTTTTGTGGAGCCGGTCTCCACCGAGATCTTCCCGGAATTGCCGCAGGTGGCGGACGACGTCGGTGCCGGCCGCCCCGTTGCCATCGTCACCGTGATCGAACACCCCGATCCGGCCTGGCTGGGCCGCCATCTGGTGGTCCGCCCTGATGGGTTCGTAGGCTCCCTGGGCAGCGAGCGTGCCGATCATGCGGTATCCGACGACGTCCAGGGCCTGCTGGCAGCAGGCCGCAACGCCACGCTCATGTACGGACCGGACGGGCAGCGGCGCGGGGAGGGCATGCGCGTTTTCGCCCTCAGTTTCGCCCCGCAGCCGCGGATGCTGGTGTTCGGCGCGATTGACTTCGCCGCCGCCGTCGCGAAACAAGGCACCTTCCTGGGCTACCGGGTCACGGTCTGCGACGCACGCGCGGTTTTCGCAACAGCTGCCCGGTTCCCCCAGGCAGACGAGGTAGTAGTGGAATGGCCCCACCGCTACCTGCAGGCGCAGATCAGTGCCGGCCAAGTGGATGAACGCACCGTGATCTGCGTACTGACCCACGATCCGAAATTCGACGTGCCACTGCTGGAGTTGGCGCTGCGCCACAACGTGGCCTATGTGGGAGCGATGGGATCCCGGCGCACGCACCACGATCGGCTGGAACGGCTGCGCGAAGCGGGCCTGACCGAGGCCGAATTGGCCAGGCTCTCCAGCCCGATCGGCCTGGACCTGGGATCCCGCACCCCGGAGGAAACAGCCGTCTCCATCGCCGCCGAAATCATTGCCCTGCACTGGGGTGGCGGTGGCGGAAGATTGAGCACCATGGAGGCCCGGATCCACCACGAACCCACGGTTGAAGCGGGCCACGAAGATGCGGGGTACGAACTCAAGCCGGGCTAGGGCGCTCGCCTCCTCCGAGGAGTAACCTGTGTCACATCAGGACTGGATGCCGGGCAGTCGTGCTCGTCCTCCAAGCGACAGGAGATCCCAATGGCGAGTTCCAAGACGATCACCGTCGAAGTCGATGATGTGAGCTACACAGACGATGTCGAGCCACGATTGCTGCTGGTCCAATACCTGCGCGAACGGCTTGGCAAGACCGGCACATTGATCGGCTGCGACACTACCAACTGCGGCGCCTGCACCGTCCATCTGGACGGAGTCAGCGTCAAATCCTGCACCATGTTCGCGGTTCAGGCAGACGGCCACAACGTCACCACCATCGAAGGCCTGGCCCGGGACGGCAAGCTCGCCCCGCTGCAGCAAGCCTTCCACCAATGCCATGCCCTGCAGTGCGGCTTCTGCACGCCCGGCATGATCATGCAATCGGCATCCCTTCTCGCCGAAAACCCACACCCCACCGAGCAGGAAATCCGGGACGGCCTCGAGGGAAACCTCTGCCGGTGCACCGGATACCAGAACATCGTTGCCGCGGTGCAGGCCGCCGCTGATGGCACGGTTTCTTCGGATGGCATGGTGTCCTCAGACAGCGACGAAACGGAAACGGCAGGTGTGGCATGACCATCGCCGAAGTCGGCAGGCCCCGCCTCCGCAAGGAAGATGCCCACCTCATCACGGGGCGTTCAAGGTACACGGACAACATGACGCTGCCCGGCATGCTGCATCTGGCAATGGTCCGCAGCCCGTTCGCCCATGCGAAGATCACGTCGATCGACGCGTCCGCCGCGAAGTCTTCACCCGGCGTCGTCGCCGTGCTCACCGGAGCCGATCTGGCCGCGGAACAGGGCAGCCTGCCCAACGTCTGGCCCGTCACCGCCGACCAGAAGGCACCCGCGTTCCCATCGATCGCGGTCGACGAGGTGGCCTTTGCCGGCGAGGTAGTGGCCTGCATCGTTGCCCGCAGCGCCGCGGCGGCGCGGGACGCCGTCGAACTCGTGGACGTCAGCTACGACCAACTTCCGGTGGTCCTGGATCTGGAGGAAGCATTCACGGACAAAGTGCTGGCCCACTCGAGCCTGGACTCCAATCTCTCGGCGACGTGGGTGTTTGACTCGGGCGAAGCCGGAACAGGCAAGCCGATCGCCGAGGCTTTGGCGAACGCCGAGGTCCTCATCGAACGCACTTTTTATCAACAGCGCCTCATCCCGGCTTTCATGGAACCGCGCTCGATCGTGGTTGACCCTACGAGTGAGCAAATCACCATGTGGTCGTCCACGCAGATACCGCATATTCTGCGGCTGATTCTGGCATTGACGCTGGGAATCCCGGAAAACAAAGTGCGTGTGATCGCCCCCGACGTGGGCGGCGGTTTTGGCGGAAAGCTGACGGTGATCCCGGAGGAATTCATCACCCTTATGGCAGCCCGGCGGGTCGGCAAGCCCTGCAAATACACCGAAACCCGCAGCGAGTCCCTGCAGTCCGGGCATCACGGCCGGGCACAAGTGCAGAAGGTGAAGCTCGCGGCCACGAAGGACGGGATCGTCACCGGGCTGGACATCCAGCTGCTGGCGGACATGGGCGCCTACCTGGGCCTGATCGGCTCGGGCATCCCGATCCTTGGCGCGTTCATGTACAACGCCATCTACAAGTTCCCGGCATACCGACTGGAATGCAACAACGTCTTCACCAACAAGGCGTGGACTGGCGCCTACCGCGGCGCAGGCCGGCCGGAGGCCACCTTTGCGATAGAGCGCCTGATGGATGAACTCGCCGTCGAACTGGGCATGGATCCCCTGGAAGTGCGGAAAAAGAACTGGATCAAACACGAGGAATTCCCCTTCACCACTGTCACCGGACTCGAATACGACAGCGGCAACTACGAGGCGGCCACGGCGAAGGCCCTGGAGCTCTTTGGCTACGACGAACTCCGGGCAGAGCAGGCCAGGCGCCGCGAGGCCAACGATCCCGTCCAACTCGGCATCGGCATCTCCACGTTCACCGAAATGTGCGGCCTGGCTCCGTCACGGGTGCTTGGTGCGCTCAGTTACGCCGCCGGCGGCTGGGAGCACGCCCAGGTGCGCGTGCTGCCCACTGGCAACATCGAGGTGGTCACCGGCACCTCCCCCCACGGCCAAGGCCACGAAACCGCGTGGAGCCAGCTCGTGGCGGACAGGCTCGGCGTGCCGTTCGAAAATGTCGAGGTGCTGCACGGTGATACCCAGATCTCCCAGCGGGGCCTGGACACTTACGGCTCCCGCTCGCTGACCGTCGGCGGCATGGCGGTGCTGGCCGCGGCGGACAAGGTGATCGAGAAGGCCAAGGTTCTGGCAGCGCACATGATGGAGGTCAGCGAGGAGGATATCGAGTTCGCGGACGGCAAGTTCAGCGTCAAAGGCACTGATCAGTCCACGGCGTTCGGTGAAGTCGCCTTCGCCGCCTTCTCGGCGCACAACCTGCCGGACGGATTCGAGCCCAATCTGGACTCGGATGCCACCTTCGATCCGCAGAGCTTCTCCTTCCCGCACGGCACCCATCTGGCCGCCATGGAAGTGGACACCGAGACCGGGCAGGTCACTATCCGCAAGTACGTTTGCGTGGACGACGTCGGGGTGGTCGTCAATCCGCTGATTGTGGAGGGCCAGGTCCACGGCGGCCTGGCGCAGGGGATCGCACAGGCCCTCTATGAGGAGGCCGTGCACGACGACGCCGGGACCCTGGTCACGGGCTCATTCGTGGACTACCTCGTGCCCAGCGCGCCGGATCTGCCGCACTTCGCGACGGCGCGCACCGAGACCCCTTCGACCACCAACCAGTTGGGGGCCAAGGGAGTCGGCGAGGCGGGAACCATCGCCTCGACGCCTGCCATTGTCAACGGAGTGCTGGACGCGGTACGGCACCTTGGAGTGAAGGACATCAAGATGCCCTGTACGCCGTCGCGCGTGTGGGCCGCCCTTGAAGAAGCCAAGACGACCGGAGGTGTGCAATGATTCCGAGCGCATTCGATTACGCCGCTCCTGCTACGGTGGCGGAAGCGCTGAGCGTGCTGGCCGACGCCGGCGACGACGTGAAGCTGATGGCCGGGGGCCAAAGCCTGATCCCCGTGATGAAGCTGCGCCTGGCCGACCCGGCAATGGTGGTCGACTTGGGCCGGATCGTCGAGCTGTCCGGGGTCCGCGACGACGGCGATGCTCTGCTGATCGGAGCCATGACGACCCACCACCAGATCGCCACCGACCCGCTTATTGCCGAGCACGTGCCCTTGCTGGCCAAGGCTGCGGCGACGGTCGCGGATCCGCAGGTCCGCCACCGCGGCACGTTCGGCGGCGCTCTGGTGCACGCCGACCCGGCGGGCGACATGCCCGCGCCGGTGCTGGCCGCGGACGCGACGTTCATCCTGGCAGGTCCGAACGGGGAACGCCGGGTGGCAGCGGCGGACTTCTTCCAGGGGTACTTCACCACCGCCGTCGACGACGGCGAGATCCTCACCCATATTCGGGTGCCGAAGTACACCGGGTGGGGCGCGCACTATGAGAAATTCACCCGCGTGGCCCAGCAGTGGTCCATCGTCTCTGTGGCCGCGATGGTCCGGGTGGAAGGCGGCGCCATCGCCGAGGCCAGGATCGGCCTGACCAACATGGCCAGCACGCCCTTGCGGGCGACCGCCGTCGAACAGGCACTCGCGGGGGCCCCGCTGACCCGGGAAGCGATCGCCACCGCGAGCGCACACGCTGCCGAGGGGACCGATCCTGCCAGCGACCTCAATGGGGACGCGGGCTACCGCCGCCACCTGGCCGAAGTCCTGACCAAGCGGGCCGTCTTCGCGGCCGCCGGGCTCTAGCGGAAACGGGCGGAGGGAGACGTGGAACTCAAACATCACTTCGTGGTTCCCAGTTCGCTGGAGGACACCTGGCATTCCTTCAACCAACTGGAAGACATCGCGCCTTGTTTCCCAGGGGCGACCCTCACGTCCGTGAGCGGCGAGCAGTTCACTGGAACGGTCAAGGTCAAGCTCGGGCCGATCGCCATGATCTACACCGGCACCGGCGAATTCCTCGAGCGCAACCAGGAGACGCATACGGTGGTCATTTCGGCCACGGGCAAGGATAAACGCGGCAACGGCACGGCTGGCGCTACCGTGACTGCAATGCTGACGCGCGACGGCGACGGCACCTCCGTGGACGTGACCACCGACATGAACGTCACCGGGAAACCGGCCCAATTCGGCCGGGGCGTCATCCAGGACATCTCGGACAAATTGCTGGAGCAGTTTGTCCAGTGCGTGATCGGGAAGGCGGGCGGCGGGGCTCCAAGCGATATCGAGCCCGCCGCCGGAGGCTCGGCTGCGTCGGCGGAGTCCGGGGCGGCTGCCGCGGCGGACGCTGGGGAGGCTGCTGTCGGGCCCCCCGCCGCCGGGCCCCCCGCCGCGGGTCCTGCAGCGTCGGTGACCGAGCCTCCGGCGGCACCTGTGTCCGCGGCCGCGGCTGCACCTGCACCTCTGTCCGCGCCAATCGCGCCGTCGTCGGAATTGGATCTTGGCTCGGCCGTGTGGCCGGTGCTGGTGCGCCGTTTCGGCCCCGTGCTTTGCGCCGCCGCTGTCCTGGCCCTGGTGGCTTGGCTTGTCCGGCGACGCAGGAGGGACTGAACGCGGGTTGTAGGACAAAACGTGTGTAAATCCCGGGCGCGTCATGTCCGTCCCAGGATCGTCTTCGCTCGGATTGTTGGATTCTGCTCAATCATTCGAATGGACAAATGCCGGGCCCGCGGAATCACGGGACCGGCAACTTGGGCGAAGAGAATGATCCAGCAAAATCCGACGGCGTCCATGGATCGTCGAACTAACTTCGCTTACCGGAAGCCATTGCAAGGCTGCGTGGATGCCGGCTTCGGGCGGCGCGGCGCGCTTGCCGCGCGCCTCGGCGTGTCGATATCATCAGGGTGGGTTATGCAGCGGCCCTAGGAACTCTTTCCGTGGAGTGACCCCATGACCCGCCGGACCCACTTCCCTTCCAAGTCCTCTTACGTGGCTGCCCCCACGCTTGGAGCCGCGCTGTGAACGCGCTCCTCATCTCATGCCTGGAAGGCGAACTGGACCCAGTCCAGGGGCTTGCGAAGTTGTCCGTTGCGGAGCTCAACTTTTTGGCCGACGCTCTCTTCAGGCTGCTCGACGTCGGGAAGCCTGAGTTCGGGGTCAAGTCCTGGTACGACGCGGTACTGGAGGAGTTGGCTGCGCGCCGTGAGCGGTCCGAGCGCGGTGAGCGTTCCGCGCGGGGTGAGGGTCCTATGCCCGGTGGGCGGTCCGCCGTCGAGGTTTCCTCGGACTAGTCTTCCCGTGCTGCGGAGGCATAAGGGGCGCTGGCAGCCGCTCCCCCTGGTGCTTGTCGGCCTGCAAGCTCGCGCACGACTGTTTTCAATTCCTGCCTGAACATCGACGTATCGATCGACACCTGGGCAAGAACCTGTTGTTCCGATTCGACCGCCCGCTCAAGCGCGTCCCTGCCGGCGTCGGTCAGCGAAACGACGTGCACCCGGCGGTCCTCGGAACTTCGACGGCGGCTTACGTGGCCGTGGGCCTCGAGCCTGCTGAGGGTCTGCCCCATGGTCTGAGCCTGCACGCGGACGATCTGCGCCAGCGCGGTCTGGGTGATAGGGCCGGTGGCTGAAAGAACCTCCAGGGCGATGACACCGGCGTGGGTGAGGCCGATCGCCCTGAGATTCTCGTCCCAAGCGTGTTCCACCAGCCGGGCCGCCGTGGACAGCAACCGTCCGGTGGGCCAACGCTCAATGTCCGGCATATATCTCATTGTAGCCGTGAGGGGATTTTGTGGAGGTTGAGGGGTTAACTACTCCTGCGGCGGTCACCTCTAGACGGACCCAGCGTTCGAATTCGGTAGGCTGAGGCCAAAATTGCCTTCGATGGGGACTACGGATGTTTGGGTTGAGCCGGTGACGCCCTTGATTCGGCGGGGCGGAGCAGTTTGGTGGGGCAGAGCTTATTTCGCCATGCAGGCGATTGCCGGTTTTTCGTGGTGGGCCGCAGTTTTCCTGTCGCCGGTTGTGCGCGAGGCGACCCTCGGTAACCTCGGCCCGGTTGCGGTTGCCGTCTTCGACATTCCTTTGTTTGTTATGGCCTCGGCCATCGCGGCATTTGGCGTTAAGGCCGCCGCGGTGGTGAGTACCGCTTGGACGGGTATTGTCGCCGTCGCGCTGGCGGGATACGCCACCGTCACAACCGAAGCGGGCTGGGGCGTACTAGGCATGGGCGCTGCGACTGTGGGTTCGCTGATCGCGCTCTGCCTTGTCTTGCTCGGGCGTGTACCGACCGCGTGGATCATCCGCGGTCCGTTCGCATTCCGTCCCGCAATCCCACGCCCGACCGCCGCAACCCACGTGGTCTCAACATTCGGGCAAATTGTCCTCTTCTGGGGGTTCTTCCTGGCGGTGATTCCGTTTACCGTTGCTTTTCTCGAACAGCGCTGGGCCGTGGCACTCCCGTTTCCGTCGTTTGCAACTCCTGTGGGTGTCACGGTTCTGGTACTCGCCAGCGCCCTTGGCATCTCGGCGGCCGTAGCGATGTCGACATTAGGAGACGGCACGCCTCTGCCATCGGCAATGCCCAACCATCTGGTCATCGCAGGTCCGTATCGCTGGATCCGTAATCCAATGGCGGCCGCGGGCATTCTCCAGGGCGCCGCAGTCGGTGTCATCCTGCAGTCATGGCTGGTGGTGGCCTACGCCGTCGTCGGCTCGCTGGTGTGGAATTACGTTGTCAGGCCACTCGAGGAATCTGACCTGGAGGAACGGTTCGGCGAAGAATTCCGGCAATACCGCGACGCCGTGCGCTGCTGGGTACCGCGGGTGTGGAGGACCCGCTCTCACAAACGATGATTTCTCCCGTGAATTCTTCCGTGCCGATGATCTCACCACCAGTATGGTGATTGCATAACGCAACCACTGATCTGAGGGGACCTACACCATGGCTGTTCGAGTTGACCTGAATATCTCGCTGGATGGTTTCGCCACGACCACCGACGCAACTCCGGAGAATCCGTTCGGGTCGGATTGGGGCCGCCTGGTTGAGGCATATACGTCCACCCGCACGTTCCGAGAGCGGGTCTTGCATGACACGAGTGGAGAAGGAACGTCCGGCGTCGACGACAAATACGCAGCGGCCTACTTCGAGGGGGTCGGAGCGGAAATTATGGGTGCCGGCATGTTCGGGTTCCATAACTTCCCCGATGACCCCGAGTGGAAGGGCTGGTGGGGCGACGAGCCGCCCTTCCGCGTCCCGGTATTCGTCCTCACTCACACGCCCCGCCCTGACATCACGATGGCCGGCGGAACAACTTTCCACTTCGTAGATACCAGCCCCGAAGAAGTGCTTGAACGAGCGCTCAGTGCCGCGGGTGAAAAGGATGTGCGTATCGGAGGTGGCCCTACCGTTGTGCGCGACTACCTCAGTGCCGGACTTGTCGATCGGCTACACGTCGCGATCACACCCATCCTGCTCGGTGGCGGAATACGGCTCTGGGACGATCTCCGGGGGCTGGAAAGCGAATACACCGTCACGTCGGAGACCGCCGAAAGCGGCATCATCCACGTCACCTTTCGCCGATAACCCGGTAGCTGGTCACGCGCCCGGATACCAGTTTGACGAGGCAAGCCAGGCGCGGAGGTCAAGGGCATCGGGTACGAGTGCGCGGAGCGCCTCCTGCGTCGGCTGATCGCGAACCTCCACACCGACCGCGAGGCACCCACCGAAGAGGAGTGCTCCGGTTCCTGAATGTGCTGCATCTACTCGCGCGTGAGTGTGAGTGCGAGGCTGGGAACGGCGAAAGACAAGAGAAAGATCGGTAGGGGGCTCTTCCCGCCGCACCGGAATCTCGCGATCTGGCCCTCGGCGACGTCGAAAGACTTGGTCCTGCTCGAATTTCGGCCATTTCGGACCTGCAGGGTGTGATGTCCAGGTTCGACCGTTATGTCGATTGTCTCGTTCAGTTCGACAGTCCCGGCATGTTTCCCGTCGACAATGGCCTCGTACGTGCCGCGCCGGACTTCCACCCCGATGGTCCTGTGCGTCAGCTTGAGCGTTGCAGACATTCTGATCTCCTCCGGTGTCCTGAAAAGGGACTTTCGGCAAGTCATCGGCGGCGGGCCGATCGCCGTCGTACATCTGGGCCGGTTACGTCGACCGCTACTGTTTCAGCGGCGCGAGCTGTATTTTCTTCGCAAGCGCGTAAGCGGTGGGAAGATCACTGTCGCTTTCGACGAAGACACGGCCAATGACGAGCGCGGAATGGCTTGGCGAAGAAATCTGCGTCATGCCGTTCGGTACGGTTCCGTTCCAGCCAGGCCCGCTGAGAACATAGTCGCCGGCTTTGGTTCCCGTCGTGCGTTTGCCGACGTAGGCAAAGTTTGTGCTTTTCGACGGGTCGGTGAACTGCACGCTGAAATAGCGTCCGGCCATGTCCGGCACGTGTAGGATTTGAGGCCCCTTGCTCACGTCGAGCCAGCCGCCGACGTAGAGCAAATCGTCGGCTCCGGTTGCCATAAGACTCCCCCGCGACGTCGACGGCGAAGAGGTGCCGGGCACGGCGTACAGCGTGTTGACGGGGATCGGGCCCTCACCGAACCCATGCTTGATAATCGCCCTCTTGTATCCATTGACCGTGAGTCGCGGCCAGAGGTAGATGAAAGCGGGCGCGCCTAGCGCCCAGACGATGACTGCTGCTATGACGAGTGGAATAATCCCGTCCCCATTGGCGATCCGCCGGTAGATGACCCAAGCGAAGACCGCCAGGATGACGGCCGTAAGTGAACGTCCGTACTTCAAGATGAGCCGGTTCATCTCACTGCGCCCTGACAATGCGCGGCAATTGATACGTGCCGTCGAGAATTGCCGCGCCGGGCAGATACACGCGGAACATCAGCTTGAACTTCCCGGAAGGAATGGGCAGCCAGTTCTGCTCGTGCCCATTCGGAGCCTGATGCTGGAGATAGATATCGACTGTACCGTCGGCATTCCGTGCGAGAGGGGAACGGTCACCAACGCTATAGCGATTAGTTGGATTGTCCACCATATACCCGACGGTATCGGTCGGAGTGAGCGACCAGAACGCGTCATTCGGCGGGAGTTTCCCGGGAGGAAAATGCAGGACGTATACATGCCCGCCGCTCAGCGCTTGCCCTGAGCCATCCACCGTGGTCGTCCAATACGCGGCCTCCTCAAACACATTCACGACGGGAAGGGCTTTGGCGCAGGCGGCCCGCACGAGGACTCCGTTGCCGGGCTGGCCGCATTTGCGGATGGCACTCCAACCGTTGACAGTCGTTGTGACCGCCCTGCCCACGGCGTTCATCATGAGGATCGCCGTCAAGAACGCCAGCACGGACCCGAGAATTATTCCTTGCACGACACCGGACTGTGAGAACCACGCGAGGGCATTAGCCATAACCGCAAACTACCACTGAGCTAAAGGGCTGAGCGCTTTTCCGCGCCGCCAGCCGCCCTGCAATTAAGTGCGCTGACGCCCTTGCCTAGAACGACGCCGGTACCACCCAACAAAGCCCCACAGCGCGACGATCAAACATACGGCAGAGACAATCCCCCGCCACCATACAAAAGGTTGCCAAAGCCCGAATATCAGGGCCCAGACAAGGAGAACGCCACTCACGTCGAGTCGTGGGGCACGGATCTTCACGGAGGCTCTCCTTCTTCATCTGTCTCAGTCCAGGAGCGCGAGCGCCAAAGACCAACTCAATGAAGAATACTTTCCCAACGGCCCGACGTCGGACGCGGACTCCGGCGCCCACGTCGCCGAGCGCGCCCACGTCCCGAAAGCCCCGCTTCCGAGAGGCGCCTCGTTGCCCAGGGCAAATTCCAGTGACACTACCGTCCCGGGCGCCCATACTGGGAGCATGAGCGTCAATACCCGCCGCACAGCGGAAGGCGCCGCTGTTGCCACCCCGGCCCCCACCGCCCCCGCTGCTCCGACAGAACCAACCGCACCAGCCACCCCAACCACCGGTCCCATCACCCGCGAAGAACTGCAACTGGCTTCGCGCAACCATGCCATGCCGTTGGAGATGCTCCGATGGCCCGTCACACCACTGGGCATGCACTATCTCCTGGTCCATTTCGACGTTCCCCAGATCGATCCCGTTTCGTGGCGGCTGAATATCGGCGGGCTCGTGGACCATCCGCACGAGTACACCCTGCCTGACCTACAGCACCGCGAGCGCCGCACCCAGGCAGTCACAATGGAGTGCGCCGGCAACGGCCGCTCACGGCTGGAACCGCGGCCTCTGAGCCAGCCATGGGACCAGGGTGGAGTGGGCACCGCCGAGTGGACCGGGACCCCGCTCGCTCCGTTGCTGCTCGACGCCGGCGTGTCACCCGACGCCGTCGAGCTCGTCTTCACGGGCGCGGACCGCGGGATCCAGGGCGGTGTGGAGCATCAATACGCGCGCAGCCTGACGCTCGCGGAAGCAATGTCCGACGACGTCCTGCTCGCCTATGAGGTCAACGGCCAAGCCCTGCCACCGCAGCATGGCTACCCTGTCCGGTTGCTCGTCCCGGGCTGGTACGGGATGACGAGCGTCAAATGGCTGCAATCCATCGAGGCAATAGACCACAGCTTCGACGGTTACCAACAGCTCGACTCCTACCGCTATACCCAAGACGCAGACGACCCCGGCGAGCCCGTTCAGCGGATCAAAGTCCGTTCCCTCATGGTTCCCCCCGGCGTTCCCGATTTCTTCACGCGGCAACGCACTGTGGACGCAGGACCGGTCCAGCTGAGCGGCCGGGCCTGGTCCGGGAAAGGAACCGTGGACAGCGTGGAAGTCTGTGTGGACGGGGTCTGGGAGCAGGCCCAACTTCAGGCTCCCACCGGCCGGCATGCGTGGCGCGGATGGACGTTCACATGGATCGCAACGCCCGGCTCCCACGAGTTGGCATGCCGTGCGACGGATTCCACCGGGCAGACCCAGCCAGAGGCGCCGGAGTGGAACTATCAAGGCATGGGAAACAATGACATCCAGCGGCTGACTGTGACCGTCCGGGAGTAACCTGCCCGCGGGCACGCCGAAGCCGGGCCGTTGACCGTGTGCGACGGCATGAGTACTGTGAGTCCACTATCCATCCGCGCCCTGGAGGCAGCAATGGGCGGCACATCCAAGAGCAACGCCGACTACGAGTTCCTCACGGTCTGGCGCGTCGCGGGGACCCCGCATGAGGTCATGGATATTTTGGGCGACGCCGGAACACTGCCCCGCTGGTGGCCTTCGGTGTATCTGAGGGTTGTTCCGCTGGACCCTGGAAATGCGGACGGTACGGGAAAAGCCTTCTCCCTGCACTCCAAAGGTTGGCTGCCTTACACGCTTCGCTGGAGGTTCACGGTCACCGAACCCATCACGGAGCGAGGTTTCGCGATCGCGGCGAGCGGTGACCTGCATGGTACCGGGCGCTGGACTTTCGAACAGGACGGCCCGGAAACGGCGGTCACCTATGACTGGCGGGTCAGTACATCGAAACCTCTGCTCCGAAGACTAAGCTGGCTGCTCAAGCCCGCTTTTGCCGCGAATCACCATTGGGCGATGGCCCGCGGTCAAGAAAGCCTCGCCCTTGAATTACGACGACGACGTCCCGGCACGGACCTTTCCAAGGTCCCCCGTCCGGCGCCGCCTACGTTTGCAAGCCGATACCGCTGGCCAAGGAGTACAACGCATGCCTGACGATAACAAAGGCGAAGTCCGCTGGTTGTTGGAGCCCGAGGACCAGGACTATCCGAGCGCCGCAGACTACCTTTCCCTGCTGGAATCCGACCACGTGGTGGCCTCGGTGGTCGCCGCCCTCAAGGAGGCGCCCATCCAGCACCGCAAGGCCAAGGACATTCTCCGGGCCGCCCGGTTGGCGTTGCTCCCGGAAGATAACGCCCACGTGGCCTCGGACCTGAAGAAGATCAAGGAGGGCAAGAAGCTCTCGCCCATCCTGATGGTCCGGGGAGATCTGGCCACGGGCATGCCCGCGCAGGTGGCCGATGGATATCACCGGGTGTGCGCAAGCTACTACACAAACGAAAACACGGACATTCCCCTGAAACTGGCTGATGCGCCCCGGTAACCACCGCAGGCCAACCGCGATGCCCGAAGAAGGAGGAACGTGTCGTTCTTTCAGCTGGCGCTGATCGCCACGGTCGCGCTCCTCGGTCCGCTCCTGGCGCTGCCCCGGAAATGGCACCTTCCCGTTGTGCTGGGGCAGCTGCTGGCGGGCATCGTGATCGGACGCACGGGTCTGGGACTGGTGGACTCTTCGGATCCCACCTTCACCTTTGTAGCCGACGTCGGGTTCGCCCTCATCATGTTCGTCGCCGGAACCCATGTCCCCGTGCGGGACAAAGCCATCCGCCCTGCCCTGGGTAGCGGCGCCCTGCGCGCCGGCGTCGCGGCTGTGCTGGCCGCCGTCGTCGGAGTCGTCATCGCCTTTGCCTTCGGCACCGGACATGCTCCCCTCTACATCGTTCTGCTCGCGTCCTCCTCCGCAGCGCTGGTCTTGCCGATCGTCGACTCGCTTCGGTTGACAGGGCCGAAGGTCCTGACGACGACGGCGCAAGTGGCGATCGCTGACATCGCTTGCATTGTGGCGCTTCCGTTAGCCGTTGACCCGCCTAACGCCGGCCGGGCAGCCGTGGGGGCGGCCGTCGTCGCGGCTTGCGCGCTGGTCTTGTTCTTTGTGCTTCGCTGGCTGGAGAACAGCGGCAACCGCGGACGGTTGCATGACATGTCCGAGGACCGGAAGTTCGCCCTGGAACTGCGGATCCAACTGGCCCTGCTCTTCGCACTTTCGGGACTCGCGGTCCTGGGTCACGTCTCCATCATGCTGGCCGGGTTCTCGTTCGGCCTGGTGGTCTCCGCGGTGGGCGAACCCCGTCGCCTGGCGCACCAACTCTTCGCCGTGAGCGATGGTTTCCTGGGACCGGTGTTCTTCGTTTGGCTGGGCGCATCGCTTGACCTGCGGACCCTCGCGGGCAGCCCACGGATGATCCTCCTCGGGATCTGCCTTGGCTTCGGCACGCTGGTGGTGCACGGGAGCCTCCGGGCCCTCGGGCAGCCCCTGCCGCTCGCAGTGCTGGCGTCGTCCCAATTGGGAGTACCGGTTGCAGCCGCCACTATCGGCTCCCAATTGCATTTGCTGGAGCAGGGAGAAGCCGCCGCCATGATCCTCGGCGCCCTCATCAGCATCGGGGCGAGCACCATCGCGGGCTCGCGGGCGGCACGCAGCTTTTCGGAGGCCGCGCCGGATCCGGCAGGCAAAGGCCCGGCAGGCAAGCCGTCGGAAGGTGGTCCGGCAATAACTGCCTGATTCCTCAAGCCGCGTATTGGTTCGGGTAACGTCGATGCGGTAGTTATGAGCCCGGGAACTAAAGGAGTGGCCATGAGCCGGAAAACGAAAAAGCCAAAGGCCCGCGGCGGGCACCTCAAGGCAGTGCCGTCGGCCCCCAGACTGCCCTTGCAACTGGTTCTCAACCATCGCTCGGTTGACTCTTTGACCCCGGATTTCGTGCACTGGTTCGAGAAATTTGGTGACGCCCCTGACGCTCTACAGTGCTTGGAGGTGGTCAAACTCTTCATGACCACCAGCCATGCCGTCAGCAATCAGAGCTCAGCTACCAGGATCGACCCTGACACCGTGGAGGACGCCGCCATTGGCCTTGTCGGCGTGCTTGACGAGGCTGACACGGACGAGGCTTTAGACGAGGTCTACGACTATCTGCACCTATATGTTGACTTCCTTTCCGAGACTGGGCGCTGGTCGGGAAGCCAGGAAGAATACTCCGTGGTCCATGCGTTCCTCACCGAAGGTGCGCCGGACTTTCCACCGCTGAACCTTCCGGAACTCACGGCTGAAGAGCAGGACCAAGCGTTCCGGGAACTACCCGTTCTTGAACTTGCCAACCGCTTGCTCGAATGGCTCGAAGAAGGCAAGGACGTCACCAGCACAAGGGCGCTCAGGCTGAAGGACGTTGAAGGTGCCGCTGCCGCGGTAGGGGTGAATGCCAAGGGCAAGAGGGGTGGCAAGCGGACCTTGGCACCCGAGGTCGAAGAGGATGGACGCGCTCAAAGCCAGTCAGAGACTTTTGAGGTCAGGTCCATGCACGATGTGCCCGTGCTGCGCGAGATCTGGGCAGCACTCGTCGACTCCCGCATCTTGTCCGTCGGGGCAACCCGTGCCGTACCCGGGGCAGGCGCAGACTCCTGGCACTCCCAAGACCCCGAGTCGAGGCTTCGGATCCGCCGCGAGTTCCTCGTGGTGTTCCTTGCCAGTGCCGTGATGAATTCGGGAAGCATATTTCAAGAAGGTTTCGACCAGCTTCTTGCAACGGTCCTTATAAAGGGCACCACTGGGGAGCCAATGGGCGTGGAAGAACTCAGCAAATCAGCAGAGCCCGGTGCGGGGGACGACATCTTCCTCGCATTCTCGGCCAGGCGCACGCGCATCCAGCTGGCCAAGCTCGCCGAACTCGGACTCATTCAGGTGGATACCCACTACACAGTTTCCCCGGTGGTCATCCAGTGCGTCCCCCCAGCGCTTGCTCTTGTCCTTGCTTTGGAGGACTTTGAACCCCCCGTCACACGACCCATCCGACAGCGGCCCGGCCGCGAACCACCGGTAGAATGACCGGGTTGACCAGCCGGTACTGGACGGTCAACCACCCGCTTGAAGGCTACCGAGGGAGGATTCCGTGCGCGCATCGCATGCCCGGACACCTTTCCATGCCATGCGTTCGGGCGCCCTGGCGGTTGCGATTGTTGCCCTCGCGGCAGGGGCCCACGTGCTCTCCGGCGGCGCGCTTCCCGTCGCGCCGGTCCTGCTGGCCGTCCTCGCATTGACCGGGCTCGTCACCACGCTTGCCACCCGGTTCAGGCTCGGATTGCCGGTCATTGCCGCGCTTCTGGAAGCCGGCCAGCTGGTCTTGCATGAAGCCTTCACGGCATTCGGTCCGCTCACCGTCCCGGCTCCGGGGTCACCGGCACACCATTTGGCGGCCGAGCACCTTTCCGCTCCGCTGGGCGCTGAAACAGTGCATTTTCACGAGGTCGACACTCCCCTGAGCTGGTTGATGCTGACCGGGCACGCCCTCGCCACCGCCGCTTCGGCATTGCTCCTTGCCAAGGGCGAGCAGGCACTGTGGCAGCTCGAGGCCTGGCTCCGTCCCCTCCTGCAGCTCATCCGCCTGATCTTCAGGCCCGACGCCGGCAGCTCAGCTGTTGCGTTCAGCGCACCTGCCGTATTCATCCCCCGACCGTGGCGGAACCTCAGGCAAGACAGCAGACGCGGCCCGCCCGCCGTCGTCGTACCCTCCTGACTCCGCCCGGCACCGCCTTCAACTGGTGACGGGCACATCCCCCGCACCTCGGCGCGCTTTCGCGCGCCCGTTGAAAGGCAACAACCATGAACAAGTCCTCACTCCGCCGTGCCCTCTCCGCCACCGGAATCGCCAGCGGCACCGCCGCACTGATGATGGCCGGCCTCGCAGGCGCTTCTGCGCACGTCTCCATCAACCCGGACAAAACCACCGCCAACTCGTACGCGCTGCTGACCTTCGGCGTCCCGCACGGTTGCGACACCTCGGGCACCACCAAGCTGACCATCAACCTCCCCGAGGAACTGACGGACGCCACGCCCACGGTAAACCCCAACTGGACGGTCGAGAAGGTGATGCAGACGCTGCCCGAGCCCAAGAAGCTGGCCGACGGCACGTCGATCACCAAACGCACCAGCCAGATCGTTTACACGGCCAAGGCCCCGCTGGACCCGCACTTGCGCGACGCCCTGGTCCTGTCCGTGAAGCTGCCCGACACCGCTGGCAGGACCCTCTACTTCCCCACGCTCCAGAACTGCGAGCTGGGGCAGACAAACTGGGCTGAAATCCCGAAGGACGGCCAGGACCCGCACTCGCTGAAGGCTCCGGCTCCGTCGGTGTCCGTCACAGCCGCGGGCGCGGCCGCGGGTGATGGTCACATGGCTGCTTCAATCTCCACAGAGCAGGCAGCTTCCGTGACCGACGACGGCTCACAGGCGCGCAGCTGGGCCGGCCTGATCGCCGGCGTAGCAGGGCTGGGGCTGGGTGGCGCGGCCTTCTTCCGCAGCCGTTCCGCCAAGGCTTCAGTGTCCAAGTAACGGGTCCGCTGGGTCGGCGTCCGGAACATCACGATCCGGACGCCAATCCGGCGCCGCTGCCGCGCCGCAGTTGACTCCGGCAAATGACGACGAAATGCTGTGCGCATGACGAATATGCGAGTCAAGAACGGTCTCCTGCTCACGATGGCAGCAGCCTCGGTATTCCTGCTCTCCGGCTGTTTCCAAAGCCAGGCACAGCCCTCGGGCTCAGCCGTACCCAGCGACACGGCTTCGGCCTCGTCGTCACCGTCGGCTTCGGCCTCAAGTACACCTACTTCAAGCGGCAGCGCCACACCATCGAGCACCGGGACGACGGCATCCGGCGTCGGACTCTGCAAAGCGGGCTCGCTGACAGCTTCTGTCGACTCCACAGGGGGCGGAGCGGCAGGCAGCGTCTACATGAAACTCATACTGACCAACTCCGGTTCGGAACCCTGCGTCCTCAATGGCTTCCCGGGCGTCTCACTCACGTCTGGAGCCACGGGCGATCCGATCGGCGCGGCTGCCGCCCGCGACGACTCCCAGCCTGTGACACAAGTGGTTCTCGCTCCGGGGAAGGCCGGTTTCGCCCAGCTCCGCTACACCCAGGCCGGCAACTACCCCGAGTGCATGCAGGCCCCCGCGGCCGGCTTCCGGGTCTACCCACCCGAGGACACCGCCTCGCTGTTCATCCCGCAGCAACGCACGGCCTGCAGCAACACCAATATCAACCTCCTGACCGTCCAGGCATTCCAGGCGGGGTAGGAGGCGGGGTTTAGCCGCTGTTCCTTATTGTGTCGGTGCCGTGAGGCATGATGGAGGAATGCAGGAGCAGGAGCTACCGGGCGGTCCTGGCAATACGGCCATGGACCGCTTCAGCCGTGCCACGCGCGAATGGTTCCTCGGCGCTTTCTCCGCGCCCACACCTGCCCAGGACGGTGCGTGGAAGGCCATTTCTTCCGGATCGCACGCCCTTGTGGTGGCACCCACCGGTTCCGGCAAGACGCTCGCAGCATTCCTGTGGGCGCTGGACCGGCTCTTGTCGGTGTCCCCTACTGTTTCCGCTGACGCCCTTCCGGGGCTTGAGGCAGCGAGCGGCGGCGCCCGTGCCAAAGCCCCCAAGCGCAAGACCCGCGTCCTGTACATCTCACCCCTGAAAGCACTCGGCGTCGACGTCGAACGGAACCTCCGCTCGCCGCTGATCGGCATCACGCAGACCGCCAAACGGCTCGGGTTGCCGGCCCCGCTTGTGAGCGTCGGCGTCCGCTCAGGGGATACGACGACGGCGGACCGCCGCGCGCTGCTCAGCCACCCGCCGGACATCCTCATCACCACGCCCGAGTCCTTGTTCCTCATGCTGACGTCCAAAGCCCGGGAGACGCTCAGCGAGGTGGACACCGTCATCGTCGACGAGGTCCACGCAGTTGCAGGTACGAAGCGTGGCGCGCACCTCGCAGTGTCGTTGGAACGGCTCGATGCGTTGTTGCCGAAACCCGCCCAACGGATCGGTCTCTCGGCCACCGTGGAGCCGCGCGAGCTGGTCGCGCAGTTCCTCGCGGGCTCGGCACCCGTGGAAATCGTCGCACCGCCGTCGCACAAGAACTGGAACCTCAGCGTCAGCGTTCCTGTGGAGGACATGTCGGACCTGGCGGGAGCTGCGGGCGCCTTCGACTCCGGGCCAGCCTCCGGACTCCAGCCCCAAGCGTCCATTTGGCCGCATGTTGAGGAGAAGATCGTTGACCTTGTGCTGTCGAAGCAGTCCACCATTGTGTTTGCCAACTCCCGCCGTCTCGCGGAGCGACTCACAGCCCGGCTGAACGAGATCTACGCGGAGCGCCAACTCATGGCGGTGGATGTGTTTTCCGCAGCGGCGGATTCGCTGGCGGATTCGGTGCTGGACCCGGGGCTGCCGTCCGCGGGGCTGCCGTCCGCGGGGCTGCCGTCCGCGGGGCTGCCGTCCTCGGGGCTGCCGTCCTCGGGGCTGCCGTCCGCGGGGCTGCCGTCCTCGGGGCTGCCGTCCTCGACGGCGACACCCGCCCACATGATGGCCCAGGCCGGAAGCACGAGCGGCGCCGATCCGGTCCTGGCCCGCGCGCACCACGGTTCCGTGTCCAAGGACCAGCGGGCACTCATCGAGGACGACCTCAAGTCGGGACGGCTGCGGTGTGTTGTAGCCACCTCATCCCTGGAACTCGGCATCGACATGGGCGCGGTGGACCTGGTAGTCCAGGTCGAGTCGCCGCCGTCGGTGGCCAGCGGACTGCAACGGGTAGGCCGCGCCGGCCACCAGGTGGGTGAGATTTCCGAAGGCGTACTCTTCCCCAAGCACCGGGCAGACCTCGTCCACACCGCCATCACCGTGGAACGGATGCTAAGCGGAAAGATCGAACGCCTCCATGTTCCCGCCAACCCCTTGGACATTCTCGCCCAACAAACAGTCGCCGCCACCGCGCTGGGAAGCATCGATGTCGAGGAATGGTTCGCCACTGTGCGCCGGTCCGCTCCGTTCGCGACGCTGCCCCGCTCCGCTTTCGAAGCGACCTTGGACCTCCTGGCCGGACGGTATCCCTCGGACGAGTTCGCCGAGCTCCGTCCGCGCATCATTTGGGACCGGAACGCCGGCACCATCGAAGGCCGCCCGGGAGCACAGCGCCTTGCCGTGACCTCGGGCGGAACCATCCCCGACCGCGGGCTCTTCGGCGTGTACATCATCGGCACCGAGACCGAAGGCACGGGTTCCGGTTCCGGTTCTGCCTCTGGCTCCGGCCAGAGCGGTGGGGCGTCCGCACAGGAGCCCAGTCCGGCGTCGCGCGCTGCCAAAGGCGGCCGACGCGTCGGCGAACTCGACGAAGAAATGGTCTACGAATCACGCGTCGGGGACATCTTCGCCTTGGGCGCCACCAGCTGGAAAATCGAGGACATCACGCACGACCGTGTCCTCGTCTCGCCCGCCTTCGGCCAGCCCGGAAAACTCCCCTTCTGGAAAGGCGATTCCTTGGGCCGGCCGGTGGATCTCGGCCGCGCGCTCGGCGCATTCGTGCGTGAGCTCTCCGCTTCGGATCAAGGTCCAGCGCTGGAACGCTGCAAGGCCAGCGGGCTGGACGACTTCGCCGCCGGCAACCTGCTCCAGTATCTGGGCGAGCAGAAGCAGGCCACGGAAGTCGTGCCCAATGACCGGACGCTCGTGGTCGAACGGTTCCACGACGAACTCGGCGACTGGCGCGTGGTGCTGCACAGCCCCTTCGGCATGCCGGTCCACGCACCGTGGGCCCTCGCCGTCGGGCAGCGGCTCCAGCAGCGCTACGGGCTGGACGGTTCCGCCATGGCCGCCGACGACGGCATCGTGCTGCGGGTGCCGATGATGGAAGACGAACCTCCCGGGGCTGAGCTGTTCCTGTTCGATCCGGAGGAACTTGAGCAGATCGTGACGGCGGAGGTTGGCGGCAGTGCCTTGTTCGCCTCGCGCTTCCGCGAGTGTGCCGCGCGTGCGCTGTTGTTGCCGCGGCAGAATCCTGGGAAAAGGCAGCCGCTTTGGCAGCAACGGCAACGCTCGGCGCAATTGCTGGATGTCGCCAAGAAATACCCTTCGTTCCCCGTCGTCCTCGAAACCGTGCGCGAATGCTTGCAGGATGTCTACGACCTCCCGGCTTTGAAAGACATTGCCGCTTCGATCGAACGCCGGGAACTGCGCTTGGTTCAGACCACCACGCAGCAGCCCTCCCCCTTCGCCAAGTCGCTGCTCTTTGGGTATGTGGCCCAGTACCTGTACGAGGGCGATTCTCCGCTAGCCGAACGCAGGGCCGCGGCTTTGGCCCTCGACTCCACGCTCCTGAACGAACTCCTGGGCAGGGTGGAACTGCGCGAGCTCCTGGACGCGAAGGTCATTGAGGCCACTGAGCTCGAGCTCCAGCGGCTGGCACTGGACCGGCGGGTCCGTGGCATGGAAGGCGTCGCAGACTTGCTGCGCCTGCTGGGCCCCCTGAGCATCGAAGAAGTGGCGGCCCGTTTGCAGCCCGAAGGGGTGGAAGCCTCCCCGGATAGTTCCCCGGATCTGCCCGCGTTGCATCTAACGGCCACCTCGCACCTGGCTGCATTGTGTAAGGCCAACCGCGCTCTCACCGTGACCCTCAGCGGCGTTGAACGATTCGCGGCCATCGAGGATGCGGCCAGGCTCAGGGATGCCATCGGCGTTCCGCTGCCCATGGGAGTGCCGCTCGCCTTCATCGAACCCGTCCACGATCCACTCGGGGACCTGGTCTCCCGTTACGCACGAACACACGGACCGTTCACGGCCGAGGAAGCTGCTGCGCGGCTGGGACTGGGTGTCGCCGTCGTGAGCACCGCGCTGAAACGCTTGGCAGCGGACGGCCGTGTAGTTGAGGGCGAGTTCCGCCCGCACCCGAGTGCGCCGGACACGGTTCCCGATGAGGGGGCGGAATTCTTTACGGCGGAGGTTCCCACCTTTCCAGTCCGCGGAGTCCCATTGAGTAGCGAGTGGTGCGATTCCGAAGTGCTACGCAAGCTCCGGCGTCGTTCGCTGGCCGCGCTGCGCGCCGAAGTGGAGCCGGTGGACGCTGCTGCGTACGGCCGGTTCCTCCCCGCCTGGCAAAACGTGTCCGTGCCTTCTGCCGGCCGCTCCCGGGGTGCCCCTACGCTGCGCGGGCTCGACGGCATCATGACCGCCGTCGATCAACTCTCCGGCGTGCCTGTACCGGCGTCGGCCTGGGAGCCCTTGGTGCTCGCCAGCCGGATCTCCGACTACCAGCCAGCCATGTTGGACGAACTCATGGCCGCAGGCGAAGTCTTGTGGTCCGGAGCCGGCTCGTTGCCCGGGAACGACGGGTGGATCAGCCTCCACGTGGCCGAAGCCGCGGAATTGACGCTCAACCCGGACCCTGATTTCGAGCCCGGCGATGCCCAGCTCCGCCTTCTGGAATACCTGCAGAGCGGTGGGGGCGCCTATTTCTTCCGGCAGCTCACCGAGATTGCGGGGGGCATGGATGCGGTCCTCAGCGACGACGCCGTGGTCGCCGCCCTGTGGGATCTCGTCTGGGCCGGCCGCATCACGGGCGACACCTTCGCCCCGGTCCGCGCGATGATTGCGGGCGGCCGAACGGCGCACAAGCAGCCCGCCCGGCCGCCGCGGGCCAGGTCCTTGCGCATGAGCAGGCTCGGCCGCTCGCACGGCACGGGGCTTTTGGGATCGCCAGGACTCACGGGCGGACGCTACGGCTCGGTCACCGGAACAGCTCCGACTCCCCCGCTCGCCGTTGGCCGCTGGTCGGCGTTGCCCGCTCCTGAGCTCGACCCCACTATCCACGCACGCGGCACCGCCGAACTCCTCCTCGACAGGTACGGCGTCGTGACCCGCGGCTCTGTCATGGTGGAGAACATCGTGGGCGGATTCGGGCTGATGTACAAGGTCCTCGCGCGCCTCGAAGAAGCAGGGCGGTGCCGCCGCGGCTACTTCATCGAGCACCTCGGAGCCGCCCAGTTTGCCGTGCCGGCGACTGTGGACCGATTGCGCTCCTTCACGGAAGATGCCCAACTCGCCAAGGCGGAGCCTGTCGCTTTGGCCCTGGCTTCCACGGATCCCGCCAACCCGTACGGCGCGGCCCTCCCGTGGCCCGCGTTGGCCGTCGACGCCGGATCGGGTCACCGTCTGGGGCGGAAGGCAGGGGCCTTGGTGGTGATAGTCGACGGCGCCTTGGTTTTGTACGTCGAACGCGGTGGGAAGACCCTGCTTACTTTCAGCCACGACGACGCCGTCCTGGCGGCTGCCGCTGCGGCGCTCGTAGGCGTGGTGCGCCGGGGAGCAGTGGACAAATTGATCATGGAGAAGGTCAATGGCCATGACCTCCTGGACACGCCCGTGGCTTTTGCCCTTGCGGCTGCCGGGGCGTACTCCACGCCGAAGGGTTTGAGGATCCGTGCCTGAAGTGGGGATCCGTGCCTGAGGGCGACTCAATCTGGCGGGCCGCCGCGGAGCTGCACAAGGCCCTTGCCGGGCAGACACTTGTCTCCTCGGACTTCCGGGTACCCAGGTTTGCCACGCTGAACCTGGCCGGATGGACCGTGTCCGAGGTGGTGCCACGCGGAAAGCACTTGCTCATGCGCTTGCTGGAGCCGGTGGGGGCTTCGCCGGACGGGCCCGGTTCGGCGGCGGCTTCGCCGGGTGAGGCCGGTTCGGCGGTGGCTTCGCCGGGTGAGGCCGGTTCGGCGGCGGCCGGACGGCCCCGGCGCGCCCTGACCATCCATTCGCACTTGAAAATGGAGGGTAGCTGGCAGGTCTATGCCCCCGGCGGCCGCTGGAGGAAACCGGGCCACACGGCCAGGTGCGTCCTCCGCACGGCGACGGCCGACGTCGTCGGCTTCTCCCTGGGAATCCTGGAAGTAATCCCGACCCCGGACGAAAACCGCGTAGTAGGGCATCTTGGCCCCGATCTGCTCGGGCCGGGCTGGGACGCTGAAGAGGCGGTCCGTCGCCTGCGGGCCGCACCGGACACACCGATCGGCGTTGCACTGTTGGACCAGCGGAACCTCGCCGGCATCGGCAATATCTACCGTTGCGAGGCGTGTTTCCTGGCTGGGCTGCATCCGGCCGCGCCGGTATCGGCTGTGCCGGACCTGACACGGATGCTCGGGGAAGCCAAGGTCCTGCTCGAGGCCAACTTAGGACCGGGGCGAAGGATGACGCGTGGCACCGCGTTCCCTGGAGTCCGGGGGATTCCCCGCTCTGGCTTTTGGGTGTACGGCCGCGAGCATCAGCCGTGCCTTCGCTGCGGTACGCCCGTTCGCCGCGGGTTGCTGGGACCGGCGTCGGGGTTGGAAGACCGGACCATCTACTTCTGCCCGGAGTGCCAGCCCGCTCCTTGACGCTGGAGGATTCGCGCGGCTGACGCTGCGGAGATTCCCTGGCGACACCCGAATTCCGGGGGCGTCAGGAAATCGGCGCGTCGCCAGGACGAATCCGCGTCACGAAGCGGCGGGCACAGCTTCCGGGGCAGCCTGGGGAGCCTTCACCGGAACCGTGAACAGCGGCAGCAACAGCTGAACCACAGGCCCAATCGCAAGCGCGTAGACCACAGTTCCCACGCCGACGGACCCACCCAGCAGCCAGCCGACACCGAGAACGACAACCTCGATCAAGGTCCGGGACAAGCGCACGGACCAGCCCGTGCGGCGGGCAAGTCCCGTCATGAGTCCGTCGCGGGCACCCGGGCCAAGGCGTGCGCCGATGTAGCAAGCGGAGGCGATGCCGTTGAGGACCACGGCACCGGCGAGCATGGCGATCTGGCCACCCAGATGCGAGAACGCGGGGATCAGGGCCAGGCCGATGTCCGCGAAGACACCCACCAGTACGGCGTTGGCGAGGGTTCCGAAGCCGGGCATCTGCCGCAGCGGGATCCAGAGGAGAAGGACCAGGAAGCTGACAACCACCACGACGGTGCCGATGCTCCATCCAATCTTCCCCGCGACGCCCTGGTGGAACACATCCCAGGGATCCAGGCCAAGGCCGGCCCGGATGAACATGGCCAGGGAGATCCCGTACATTGCGAGGCCGATCAGGAGCTGGGTGATTCTGCGGGTCATCATGAAACCATGCTCCCGAAAACTGGCATTGCTTTCCATAGCCAGTTTGCGATACTGGTCTTATGCCCGGATCCCTGAACCCCACAGCCATGGCGCGTCTCCTCGGCCCGTGGAACACTGGGGCCGCTCCCGCCTATCGCGAGCTTGCCGACGTCGTACGCCTTTTGGTGATGGACGGGCGCATCCCGCTTGACGTCGCACTGCCCAGCGAGCGCGCACTTGCCGTCATGTTGGGCGTCAGCCGGACCACCGTCACTGCCGCCTACGCGAGCCTGCGCGAGCAAGGATTCCTCAGCGGCGGCCAGGGCAGCAGAGGTCGGACGGGCATTCCGCACCGGACTGTTCCCGTCAGCGGACCGGGACTGGCCGTTCCGGATGGGATTCTTGACCTCGCCTATGCTTCACTGCCGGCCACGGGCGAGGTGGTGCACCGGGCTTTCGCGGATGCGTTGATTGACCTCCCGGCGCTGTTGCCCGGTTTTGGCTACGACGCCGTCGGCCTCCCGCCCCTCCGGGAAGCCATCGCGGACCGCTACACGGCAGCCGGCATCCCCACCACGGCCGCGCAGATACTCGTGACTTCGGGGGCCCAGCACGCGCTGAACATCATCTTGAAGACCCTCGCCGGGCGGCAACAGAAGGTCCTCGTGGAGCATCCCAGCTACCCCAACGCTCTCGACGCAATCCGCGCTTCGGGCTCCCGCACGGTTCCGGTGCCGATGCCGCCTGCCGCGGAGCCGACGTCGGGCGGTGGCGGGGAGCCGACGTCCGGCGGCTGGGATATCGACGGCATGGTGGCCGCGATGCGCCACCAACGCCCGGCCATGGCCTACCTCGTGCCGGACTTCCACAACCCCACCGGGCGGATCATGTCCAACCTTCAGCGCCGCCGCCTGGTCCGCGAGGCGGCAGGAACGGGCACTGTTCTGGTCGTGGATGAAACACTGCGGGAGCTGAACCTCGACGACGTCAGCACCTCGCCGCTCGCGGCGTTCAGTCCGGCCGTGGTGACCATCGGTTCGCTCAGCAAATCGCATTGGGCCGGGCTCCGGACAGGGTGGATCCGGGCTGATGAGGACCTGATCAGCCGCTTCGTGCAGACCCGGACCACCATGGATCTGGGCGGGCCCATCGTCGAGCAATTGGCTGCGGTTCGACTGCTCCGGGCCTTCACCGAACCGCTGGACGCCAGGCTTGCGGAGCTGCGGCGGAACCGCGAAGCGCTCCTCGGACTACTGGCCGAGCACCTGCCCGAATGGCACGTGGAACGTCCGCGCGGCGGGCTGACGGCATGGTGCAGGTTGCCCACGCCGTCGAGTACCGCACTGACCGTCGTCGCCCCGGACTTCGGCGTGCGGCTGGCGGCAGGGCCGCGCTTCGGCGTCGGCGGCGCTTTCGAGCACTTCATGCGTGTTCCGTACACCCTCGCGCCGACCCAGCTTGAGACGGCGGTGCTGGCACTGCGCGATGCCCAAGCCAGGATCGACGCATCGCCGCAGCTTCGGAGGACTTTGAAGGCACCCAAGGAAGCCGCCGCCGTCGCGTAGCCCGCCTAAACCGCCGCTCCCCCACCCAACTAGCTCGCATTTGTTGTCGTTTTGAGGGCTCAGAACGACATTAACTGCGAGTCAGTTGGGTTGCACGGGGCCACGTTACTCGTGCGGTGCCGAGGAGGAGCCCATGCGCTGCTTTGCGGTGTTGGTGCCCGGACCGACCGGGACATGCGAGGTGGCTTTGGCCAGGCCAAACTGCGGCATGCCGTTGTAGACCACCTCAATTCCCGACGCCGGCACCTGATAGGTTTCGTGCCACACGCCAATGTCACCGCTTCCCGCGACTTCCTTCATGAATCGTCGCCACGGCGCCAAGTGCGGCGAATCCCTGTCCGCCGCGAAGCGCCTCAGATGCTCCGGACTCTCCCAATAGCTGAGCAGCATGGTGGTGCGCCCGAACCACTGTTCGCAGCCGAGCATTCCGGACTCTGGATGTGTTGCGAGATGGCGGAGCATGGTGGGCATTGCCGATGCCACGCGCGCCACTTTGCCGATCTTCCACCAACGGTTGGCCCGCATTCCGATGAGGAATACGGTCACCGACTCGCGCCCTGTGTCCGCCGTGAAGCGTCCGGGGAAGATTTCCTGTGCCATGTGAATCCTTCGGTCTGGGAACGGTAGCTCAAATTCCGTTCGTCGAGTTTTGTAACGTCGTTATGAAACAATGTTATGAAACACTTGGAAGCATGGCAAGACCCATCGTTCATGACCAGCTCGTCCGGGGGCGGCTTCTTCAGGTAACGGCCGAACTCGTCGACCGGGATGGCCCCGCGCGAGTCACGCTCCGGGACGTTGCCGCAGCCGCCCAGACCTCAACCACCGCGATCTACTCGCTTTTCGGCGGCAAGGCCCAGTTGCTGACGGCCGCCGTCGACGACGGATTCCGCTCCTTCGGCGACTCGCAACGGCTCGCCGAAAGCGGTGGGCTCCGAGGCCTGGGCCTCGCCTACCGTTCCTGGGCACTGGAGCATCCGGCTTTGTACCGGCTCATGTTTGGCGGCTCACTTGCCAGCTATGTGGACTGCAGCCCGACGCCGGCAGTCGCCTCGGAAGCCATGCTTCCCCTGATGGAAGCCGTGACCGCCGCGCAGAAAGCGGGGACCGTCCGCGAAGCCGAGGCCACGACGATCGCCATGTCCATCTGGGGACAGGTCCACGGACTCGTGAGCCTGGAATTGGCGAACATGGACGCCCCCGGAACCGAATGGGAAGGGATCTACGCCGCGGCCTTGGATGCCATGGCACGCGGCTGGGCAACCTGAGCCAGGTTCGCTTCCCCCGCCCAGCTGACTCGCAGTTGTTGTCGCTTAGAGGGCTCAAAACGACATTAACTGCGAGTCAGTTGGGCGGGCCGCAGCCTCAGGCGTACACCTTCTCCAGGAACCCGCCCCAGGCCTTGGCGGTCAGTTCGGAATCGCCGCTGCCGCTGAAATCGTGCACCGTCATGCCCACGGGGGCTCCGAAGGAGTTGCGGCCGAAGAAGCGGTAGAGCGTGTCGGCGGTCCGCAGGCCCAGGAAGTGCTGGTTGGTGAAGTCGAGCTCCCCGCTCAGCCGCCCCACGCCGTCGACGTCCACCTCAACCGTTGAACCCTGCGCAACACCGTCCACACCGAGGGCCTTCTTCAGTTGCACAAAACCGTCGGGCGTCTGCGAGGCCGCCGGGCCTTGGATGTCCGTGAAGACGACGGGCTTACCGTCAAAGTAATGAAGGTACTGGCCCAGAGTGTGCAAGTAAAACTCGGTGTGTTTGCTGGCGCCGTCGTACTGACCCTCCCAGTTGTCCGCGAAGATGCCGCTGTGGACATAGTGCAGCTTGGCACGGCCGCCGTCGAGCGGTTCGAGTACGTGCTCCAGCTGGTTGAACCAGCCGTCCGGCCCGTCCATCCGGGTCACAAGGTGGCTGGGGTATTCGTCCACGGTTTTCAATGCCGGCCACTGATCGGTGGGAAACATCCAGGCCGGGGTGTCCTGTGTGACAGCCTGCCAGACCCGTTCAGGAGTGCTGGGCAGTTCGGTGTCGGCCACGATTTCGAATTCACGGTTGTCAGTCATTGTCCTGTTCCTTTTCTGGAGAGTGCTGCGTATTTGTCTTGAGTGCTGGATGAAGTACGACGACGAGTCGGTGCTTGCGTGCGCCGCTCGCCGCTGCCGAAGCACCGCCGTCGTGGTATTTGTCCACGAGCCGGGTCACCGCGACGCCGAGTTCCTCGGCAAAGGCGGCGCGGTCCGACGCCGATCGGAAGGTGATTTCGCCGTCGATCGCGAAGCTCGCAAGCTTCTTCTTGGCCGCGGCCGCGCCCGCTATCAGCTTGCCCATCTCCTGGACCGTCCGGGCCGCGAGGGCCAGGAGCCAGAAGGCGGAAAAGCGGTCCGAGAAGCGTCGGGGATCCGGCGCCACGGATGCAAGCGCCACCGGCGAGATCAGGTACGACGCCGCCGTCGCGCGCAAAACGCGCTCGGTGACGTTACCCTTCTTCCGTTCTTCCACAAGCTCGACGAGCCCATGCCGCTCAAGGGCCTTGAGATGGTAGTTGACTTTCTGCCGGGGTAGGCCCACCCTGACCGCGAGCTGGGTGGCGGAACCGGGCTCGACAAGCTCCTGCAGAATGCGGGTGCGGATCGGGTCCAGCGACGCTTCCGCCGCGGCGGGATCCTCGATAACTTCGATGTCCAACATGCTTCCATTGTGCCTACCGACAACTTTTCTTGTCAAGAACTTTTTTCTCGTCGGATGGTTGCTGGACGCCGTCAGAGGGAGCCGTGCCGGCCTGTACCGCAGCGGTCAGCCAAGGAGTACCCTGCCGGTATCACTGTCCGCGAGGTGCAACATGAGGTTTACTAGTCCGTCCGCTGAGTCCGGAGCCGATCGGCCACTCAGGCGTCGCAGGGGGCGGATTCGGGACTGGGCGCTACGGCGTCCGGCCCTCGCTGCTTTGTCGATTGTCGCGGTCATCGCGCTTGTTGGCGCTGCCGTCTTTTTCGGCGCCTCCTGGTCCCGGTCATTGGTGGCGGCCGGGGCCGGGGCGGGCGCCTCGGCCGTGGGTACCGGGATCTCGAAGATCCAGCATGTCATCGTCATCATGCAAGAGAACCGCTCGTTCGACAGCTACTTCGGCACGTTCCCCGGAGCGGACGGGATTCCGATGCAGAACGGTTCCCCCGCGGTATGCGTCCCGGATCCGGCCCACGGCTCGTGCGTGAAACCGTACTACGACCCCTCTGACCGGAACTCCGGTGGCCCGCACAGCCAGAGCAATGCCACTGCGGACATCGACGGCGGGAAAATGGACGGCTTCATTGCGCAAGCCGAGAAAGCCTCTACCAACTGTGCCCCGAACGCCCCAGCCTGCGCGGGCGGTACCCAAAGCGACGTGATGGGCTATCACGACGCGCGCGACCTGCCCAACTACTGGGCGTATGCCAAAGACTTCACGTTGCAGGACCACATGTTCGAACCCAACGCCTCCTGGAGCCTGCCCGAGCACCTGTACATGGTTTCGGAATGGTCGGCCAAATGCAGCCGTGCGGGCGATCCGCAATCCTGCGTGAACGCCCTCCAGAATCCGGGCAGTCCACCGGACTTTACCTCCGCGATCCAGTCCACCCTCATCGGAAAATGCCGGGCCGGCCTGCAAAACAAGGCCTGCCAGGACGCACTCACGGCAGCCGGGATCACCCCGGACATCGCCGCGCAACTGCACACCCTCATCACGCAAAATTGCGTCGGCTCGGATTCCTATACGAGTTGCCAAGCTGCGATCGACAAAGCAACCCTCCCCGAAGCGCTCAGGCAAAAGCTGCTTGCCGCTGCCAAGCTGCTTGCTCCCCCTGACTACGCCTGGACCGACCTGACATTCCTGCTGCACAAACAGAACGTGCCCTGGGCCTACTACGTCTTCAACGGCACCGAGCCCGACTGCCAAGACGACGCAGCCATGTCCTGCGCTCCCGTAGCCCAGAACGCGAAGACACCGGGCATCTGGAATCCGCTGCCCTACTTCGACACCGTGAAGCAGGACGGCCAGTTAGGCAACATCCAGTCCCTCACCAACTTCTACACTGCCGCCCAAAAGGGCACATTGCCTGCCGTGAGCTGGATCGACCCCACCGGAGCCGTCAGCGAACACCCGCCAGCGCTTGTCAGCACCGGACAGGCCTACGTCACCGGCCTGATCAATGCCGTCATGTCGGGCCCGGACTGGAGCAGCACCGCCATCTTCCTCTCGTGGGATGACTGGGGCGGTTTTTATGACCACGTCACCCCGCCCACCGTCGACCAAAACGGCTACGGCCTCCGGGTCCCGGGCATCGTCATCAGCCCCTACGCCAAACAGGGCAACATCGACCACCAGATCCTCAGCCACGACGCCTACGCCAAGTTCATCGAAGACGACTTCCTCCACGGCCAACGCCTCGACCCGGCCACCGACGGACGGCCGGATCCCCGGCCCGGCGTCCGTGAGGACAACCCCCAGCTCGGCAATTTGGTGAACGACTTCAACTTCAACCAGCAGCCCATCAAGCCCGTCATCTTGCCGGGCGGCACAACGTACTAGGTGTTAGCGGCCCCCGGTAGAATAGACCGGTGATGCAATCCCCCCTTCCAGTGCGCGACGGCGTCAACGCCACCCGTCTGCGCCTCCCGGACGAGGGGCCTTGGGACACCGCGATGGACTACATGATGCACCGATGGGGCCATATCGACCCCCAAGGCATCGAGGACAGGTTCGACGCCGGCGAAATCGTCGGCGAAGGCGGCGCGCCCCTTGACCGCCGCACCCCCCTCGAAGATCACACGTTCATCTGGTACTACCGCACCCTCCCGCCGGAGACCCGGATGCCCGTGGAGATCAACATCCTGCACCAGGACGAGCACCTCCTAGTGGTCGACAAACCCCATTTCCTGCCCACCACCCCGGGCGGGACCTACATCCAGGAGTCAGCGCTCGTCCGGCTCCGGAACCAGCTCGACCTGCCGGACCTCATCCCGATGCACCGACTCGACCGCATGACCGCCGGAGTGTTGCTGCTCTCCACCAACCCGGAGACCCGCGGCAAGTACCAGGTGCTCTTCGAAAAACGGCAGGTGCAAAAGGAGTACGAGTGCGTCTCTGCCGCGGCACCCGCCGCAGGTTTTCCCGCCGTCGGGCTCCCCGCCGTCGTGCGCAACCGCATGACCAAATCCCGCAGCTATCTTCTCGCCGAAGTCATCGACGGCGAACCCAACGCGGAAACGCGCATTGAGCTGTTGAGAGCGTTCGACGGCGGCACTCACGACGGCGGCACCGCTCGCCGAGCGCTGTACCGGCTCGAGCCTCACACCGGCAAGACCCACCAGCTCCGCGTGCACATGGCGTCGCTCGGGCTGGGAATCGTGAACGACGCGTTCTACCCCGAACTCCTGGACAAGGCCCCGGACGACTACTCCAAGCCTCTGCAGCTGCTCGCCCGCAGGATCCGCTTCGTGGACCCCATCAGCAAGCAAGCCGTGGAATACCGGAGCCGCCTCGAGTTAAGCGAAGCCCACCCCGCCTGACCCTCGCTCACCTATCACAGCCATTCGTCAAACCCTCGCTCACCTATCACGGCCTTTCGTCAAACCCTCGCTCACCTAAATTGAGGAACATGCCCGCATCTGCAGGAGGGCTGGACACAAGGGCGGCATAGGTGAGCGAGCCCCTCTACGTCCGGCCAAACACCCACATAGGTGAGCGCGAGCGAGCGCCCGGCCAAACACCCACATAAGTGAGCGAGCGTCGGGTGACGAACGCGGGTGACCAAACCCCGTCGGCGAAACAATGGCGTTTCCGCGTCGCCAACCGGACCGGGCGTATAGGCTCAGTTTTGCCGGCCCGACGACCGCGGGCGGTGTTCGGTCTCGCGAAAAGGAACCACATGGCCCACGCTGAAAACGAAGTCTCGATCAACCGCCCGGCAAACGACGTCTACGCCTTCCTGGCGGACGGGCTGAATAATAAGCTGTGGCGTCCGGCCGTCAAGACTGTCGCCCTCGCAAGCGGAGAAGCAGGCAACAAAGGTGCCGTGTACTCCCAGACGATGGCTGGCCCCGGTGGCCGCACGATCGCCGGCGACTACGAGATCACCGCAGCCCAGCCGGGCAAGCGACTCGATTTCCAGGTTATTGCCGGCCCCGCCCGCCCAACAGGGTCCTTCACTCTGGACGAGAACAACGGCAGCACGATCGTACGCTTTGCCTTGGATCTCCAGCCCAAGGGCTTCATGAAGCTCATGAGCTCGATGATCACCAAGACCATGGAGTCGGAAGTCGGACAGCTCGGGCAGTTGAAGTCCGTGCTTGAGGCGCAACCCGCCTGACGCCACCCGCGAAAGCCCGAGGCTTCCCTCACCCTTCCGAAGCCCCGAAAACGCTCCGGAATACGTCCGTCGTCGCGGCGCTAAACAGCACGAATTCGACGAGTTCCAGCCCTCTGGAGCTTTCGGCGTCGAACCGGCTGACGGCGTCGAGCGCTACTGTGGCGACCTCGAGCGCGTCCCAACCGTAGACCCCCGCGCTGATTGCGGGAAACGCGACGGAACTCGCCCCGAGGGACGCTGCCACTTTCAGGCTTTCGCGGAAACAAGACGCCAGCAGTTCCGGATCGTTCTGTCCCGCGTGCCGATTGGGGCCAACGGTGTGGATCACCCATGGGGCAGGCAATTTGAAACCGGGCGTGGCCACGGCTTGGCCCACCGGCAGTCCGTGCGGGTACCGCTCGCGCACCTCCATGCACGCGGCCAGGAGCTCCCTGCCCGCGGCGCGGTGGATCGCGCCATCCACTCCCCCGCCGCCCATCAAAGACGAATTGGCAGCGTTGACGATCGCATCGACGTCGCGCGTGGTGATGTCACCTTGCAGGATTTCGAGCCGCATGGCGCCAGTCTTGCACGACACCCCGGCGGATGCACCAAAGTGGGGTAATTTGTGCCCATGGACATCACCACGGCCGAAGGCTGGGGAGCCGCGATCTATGTGTGGATCATCCCCATGGTGGTGGGCGATGCGATCTTCCCGCCCATCCCGTCCGAGATGCTGGTAATCACGGGTGGCGCGCTGGCCGCGGAGGGCCGGGTCAATCTGTGGCTGGTGGGTTTGATGGCCGCCGTCGCCTCTTGGCTGGGCGACATGATCGTTTTCCAATTATTCAAGCGCCGCTTGGGGCACATGCTGGACCGCTGGGCCTGGGGCCGCAAAGTCCATCAAGGCATCCACCGGGCCATCGCCAGGGCCGGGCGCTCCTCCACCTACGGCGCGATCATCGGTGCCCGGTTCATCCCCGGTGGGCGGCTTGCTGCGTCGGCCGCTTCCGGGATTGCAGAGGTTTCCTCCCGCGGATTCAGTCTTTGCGCTGGCTTGGGCGGCCTGTTGTGGGCCACTTGGCAAGCCGGGCTGGGTTACTTTGCGGGCTCGACGACGAAGCTTCCGTTCTGGGCGAGCTCACTGATCGGCGTCGGCGTGGGGCTGCTGATCGGCGTCGTGGTGGGCGTGATCGTCACGCGTCGCCGGGGCGGCCGCTCGCCGGTGGACGAGCGAGGCGAGCCGCCGCACCTTTAAGCGCGTCCCGACGTCGGGCTCAAACCGGCGACCATTTCCCGCGCTTGCGGCGCAGAACGTAAAGGTTCCCAGTGAGCGCCACGCGTTCGACGGCGTCGCGCATCATGGCTGCCGACGCGCGGGCCTCGCTGTTCTCGCCCGGATAGTCGCGCGGCTCCACCAGGAAGCGGAGGCTGATCTGGGCGACGCCGCCAACTATGTCCAGCTGATTGGATTCTACATGGTGCCGCGTTTCCAGGGCCTCGAGCGCAGCGGCCATGACCGCCTCCGGCGGATTGCCTGGCTTGAGCCCGGTGATCTTCAATTTGGTCTGGAACGACGGCATCCCTCAACCCTAATGCTCACCTGATGTGAGCGAGCCCCTCATCGTCAAGCTGGTTGTGAGTCATTCATGACCTGTTGATTGAAGGAGCCGGCGATGGCCGTTGATAACAAGGGTTTCAC
>NZ_JBIYDB010000023.1:0-67178 GCF_044908325.1 Arthrobacter sp. GAS37 | reverse complement strand
CCCTCCAGCACGCCCCCGATCAGCCGGACGCACCCACCCAGCAAAAATCAGGACCCAGACGACCGTTCAGACAACCGATGAAAAATCGAGGCTAGCCCCAGCGTCGCCTTGCTGCTGCCGACCGCCACTCCTGTCCCGCAAAGGGGCGGGGGCGGCGGTCCGTCAGTCCTCAGCCGACCTTGAAGCCCCCGTTGCTGTAAAGAATCTGGCCATTCATCCACGAGCCCTGCTCGGAAAACAGGAATCTCACCAGGTCCGTCGTGTCCTCGGCCGTGCCGAGTCGACCGGCCGGCGTCGCGTCAATGCCCGAGCGCCGCGTCGCGTCGTCCATCCACCCCGTATCGATCGGGCCCGGGTTCACCACATTCGCGCGCACAACCCGGCCTGCCAGCTCCACGGCGGCTGCTGTGACGATGCGGTCGAGGGCCCCCTTGCTCGCGCCGTGCGGCAGATTGCGAACAGTGTGATCGCTCGTCAAGGCGACAATCCGGCCGCCGACGTCGCCCGCAACAACGGGTTCCCGTAGTTGCTCCGCGAACGCCTTGATGAGGAGCCACGTCGCGCGGGCGTTGACAGCGAAGTGGCGGTCCCAACTCTCAGGGTCGGTCGTCAGGATGGCACTGTCCACTGATTCGCAGTCCGACATGACCAAACCGGTCACCGGCCCAAGGGTCCCGGCAGCCCTGATGACCTCAGCCGGCACCGCTGGATCGCTCAAGTCGCCCGGGACGAGTTCGACGGCGACTCCCAACGCGCGGCATTCGCTGGCGATCGACTCCGGGTCGTCGGGAGTGCCCTCCAGTCCGACGCGATCGTCGTACGGCCGCCAATAGTTGAGGGCGAGGTCCCCGTCGACGGCCACGCCGCGTTCCCCGGTGAGTCGCCGCGCGGCACAGCCCGTCACTGATCAGGGAGCAGCCAGCCGTCGGCGATCAGCAGTTCCCGGAGCGCGGGCCGGCTGAGGGGTTCCGGTCCGTTATGGGCTTTGCGGCGGACCGAGACGAGGAGCTTCTTCACGCCGTCGGCGCTGATGCCCAGGCTCGCGCCGACATCGGCCATTGTCCCGCCCGAGCCGCCTAGGTACAGCGTGACGGCTTCGTGTTCGCGTGGGGTGAGGCGGATCCGCGGCCCGGGGACGTCAAAGACGCCGGCAAGCTCGGGCAGGACGAACTTCTCGCCGCGCGCCGCGGCGAGAACGGCTGTGGTGAGCACTTCGGCCCCCGCCGTCTTGGGAACGTAGGCCAGCGCCCCGGCGTCGAACGCTTGGCGGATTACCAGTGGGGTCGCAAGGGAACTGCAGACCACCACTTGCGATCCTGTAGAGAGAATGGCCTGGATTTTGGAGCGCAGCGGGATCCGGTCACCAAGGATGATGTCCAACAGGACAACGTCAGACAACTTTCCCAGCGAGGCGGCGAGCTCGGCCCAGGAACTGAACCTGCCCACCACCTTCACGGTTGCGGCGTTGGCCTCAAGCCAGGAAGCAAGACTCTCCCGGAGCAGTGCGTGGTCTTCGAGGATGTCCACGTGGATCTTTGGCGTTGCCGCTTCGAACCGGCGCCGGAACAGCCCCACTTGGTGTTCTCCTTCATGGCCGACGACGCTAATCGTCAACCACTCTGCCGTCCCAATTTCAAGATCCCGCATTGCAGAGGAGCAAGAAATCCTCAAGATTCGGGCACCCGCAAAGACAGCGGCTACGTGGAGGTTTTCAATGAGTCCACGCGGATCCTTGCGCCCCCGAACCCCGCACCGTAGGTTTGAGGAAGCGGACGTATGCGTCCGGGGGCATCGGGTTTGAAGCCGATGGTCAGTCAGATTCAGAGAAGGAACATGGCCGTGGCAACAGGTATTGTCAAGTGGTTCAACGCCGAAAAGGGTTTCGGCTTCATTGCCCCCGACGACGGTTCGGCGGACGTCTTTGCCCACTACTCGGCGATCGCCTCGAGTGGGTACCGATCACTGGACGAGAATCAGCGGGTCCAGTTCGACGTCGTGCAGGGCCCGAAAGGCCCCCAGGCGGAGAACATCCAGCCTCTTTAAGAGGGGACCACTTACGAATCAAGGCAGTTCTGCAAGCAGCCGGCCCCACATGGATGCCAGTAACGGCGCTCCGGCAAGCTTGAGGCAATGCCACAGCGTCACCGCCACGGAATCAAGCACCGGTACTCCGGTGGTTTCCTCCACTTCCGCGGTGATGTTGGCGCCGTAAAGGTTCGTGCACAAATAAATGAGCGCGTCCGGGTTCGAGGCGGCAAGTTCCAAGGACCCGGGCAGCATTTCCGCGTCCGTGACCCGGGCGAAGGATTCATTGTTGCTGAGGTCCAGGTGACGGTGGTCCACCGTCTTGATTCCTTCGCGCGCATATGACTCAATGACGGCTTGGTTCACGTCCCCTGTATAGGGCGTGAACATGCCGATCCTTTCGGTGCCGAACGTCTTGAAGGCCTCCAGGTAGGCCAACGTGGAGGTGGTGGCCGGGATCCCGGTGGCCTCCGTGATTTCCCGGACCAGGGCTTCGTCATGCGCTGAACCGAGCCACGAACCCGAAGTTCCGTTCCACGCGATGACGTCCACGTCCGCCGTCGCGAGCAATCCGGCGGCCTCCCGCATGACGGCCGAATCAAACTGTTTGTCCGAGGAATCATCCAGCGCAATCCGGGTGACCGGAATCCGCGTGAAGTGGATGGCGACGTCCTGGCGGTCACCCAGGATCCGGTAGCTCTGCGGCTCCAGGCAGGTGTTGGACGACGGCACGATCATGCCGATGCGGGTGGGGCGGTGTGCGGAAGGCATGGTTCTCCTAAGCAGAAACGGTCGCGGGAACGGACGGCGGTTTTCGAACGGACAGCGCGTCGCGGTGGGCGGCGAAACCGTTGCGGGCAACGAAACGGCCAACCGGTCCGGGATCGTGGAAACCGCCGTCGTCGACCACCACGCGTCCGGCGGAGACGACGACGGCGGGCCAGCCGCTCAGCGTCTTCCCTTCGAAAGGCGAGAAGTCAGTTCCCATGTGGAGGGCGCCGCCGTCGACCTCGCGTTCCTCGGCGGGATCGAAGATTACCAGGTCGGCGTCGAACCCTGCCGCGATAGTGCCCTTGCCGGGCACGGCATTGATCCGCGCGGGGCCGGCCGAGAAGACCTCGACGAAGTCCTCCACTGTGCTGTTGGCCGCCATCGCGGTGAACGTGACGGGCATCCGGGTTTCGACGCCGGGCAATCCGTGCGGCATGAAGCGGACGTCGTCGGTGCGCTCGCGCTTCTGCGAGAGGTCGTAGCACGAGTGGTCCGACGATACGGTGTGGATGGCTCCGGCTGCGAGGCGTTCCTTCAGCGCTTTTACTGTTTCAGCGCTGCGCATGGGCGGGCAGCACGCATACCATTCGGGAAAATCGCTGCCGTAGACGGTGTCATCCAGCGTCAAGTAGTGCGGGCACGTCTCGGAGTAGGCTTCCTGGCCGCGCCCGCGGGCCTCAGTGACAAGATCCACCGCGCCGGGGGTCGACTGGTGCACGAAGTAGACGGGCGCTCCGGTGTACTCGGCCATGGCGAGAGTCTCTTTGACGGAGATTTCCTCGGCGAGTTCGGGCCGCGTGGAATGCAGGTGCTCGATGCCGATCCGGCCGTCCGCGGCGTGTTGTTCGGTGCAGTCGGCAATGATGGGATCGTGCTCGGCGTGGATGTACGTGAGTCCGTCCAGGCGCACCATTTCGCGGATGACCTTCAGGATGGTGTCACCGTCGGCCATGGTGGAGCCGCGATTGGTGGTGTACATCTTCACCGAACGAACGCCCTCGGCGGCGAGCTGCTCCAGCTGCCAGGGCACGGTCTCGTCCCAGCTGACCACTGAGCCGTGCAGCGCGACATCGCAGCGGGACTCGGCCGCCAACCGTTTCTTGTTCAGGACTGCGTCCAGCGGGGATTCCTGGGCGTCACGCGGAATACCGAAATCGATGATGGTTGTGGTGCCGCCCCACAGGGCCGCGGTGGAGGTGGCGCGGTAGTCGTCCAGGGTGCGGAAGCGGCCGGTCACTTGGGCCACGTGGCAATGGCCGTCCACGCCGCCAGGGATGACCAACTTGCCGGACGCGTCGATGATGCGGGAGGCGGCGGGGACCGGTTCCGCGGCGTCAATGAGCTGGGTGATGCGGCCGTCGTCGACCACGACGTGGGCGGCTTGCCGGGCCGGCCCAGTGGATTGACGGCTGTTGACCACGGTGCCGTGGGCGATGACGAGATCGGGAATGGTCACGGTGGCTCCTACTTTCCGGCTGGAACGGCGACAGTCGCGTTGGCAGTAACGGAAGTGCTGGCGGCGGCCTGGATGGCGGTCAGGGCGGCGTCGAGGTTTTCGGACAACCCCCGGCGGTGCTTGACGGGCGGCGGGGCAAAAGCGCCTTGGCGGTGGAAACCGGAATGCAGCGCCACGACCGCTTCGATCATGCGGATCCCGGCGGAGATTCCGTCCACCACGGGCACGGGGATCTGTCCTTCGAGCTCGCGCGCGAGTCCGGCAAGCGGGGCACCTGAGAGGATGACGACGTCGGCGCCGTCCTCCGCGACGGCCTGCCGGCTCAGTGCCAGGAGGGTTTCCTTGAAATCCTTTTGCACCGTGCCGATGCCGTTGAGGCTTTGGTTGATGGACCGGATCGAGGCAAGACGGCTGCCAAGTCCGAAATGCTCCACGCAGTCCCGGTACCAAGCGGTGATGCGGTCCGAAATGGCGATGATGGAGAAGCGTTGGCCCTGCAGGGCCGCGGCGCAGAGGGCGGCCTCGGTGATGCCGATGACCGGTACGTCGGTGAGTTCCTTGAGCGCAGGCATTCCGGGGTCGCCGAATGCTGCCACCACGACGCCATCTATGTGGTCCGTTGCCGGATCTCCGACGCAGTGCTCGGCGATGATTTCGGCGACTGCGCCGGCTGCGATGAGGGCTTCAAAACGGGTCTCGATGTATTCGACGCCATGTCCGGCGGTCCGGACGATCAGCTCGGTGTCAGTCCCCGCGGAGCGGTGGGCTTCGGCGTCGATCAACGCGGTGACATCGGCGCTGATGTTGGGATTGATGACTAGCAATTTCATGTTCGTTTGCCTTGCAACGTGAGTTCGGTGGCGGGCGCGTCCTGAGGGAACTGCTCGCGGTACTTTCCAATGTGCGACGCCGATTGGGTTGCGGCCCGCTCGGGATCGCCGCTGGCGATGGCGGCGTAGAGATCGCGGTGTTCCTGGATCAGTTCGGGCAGGTCGTCAACGTGGCGGAAGAGCCAGTGCATGCGGCCTTGGAGCGGTTCCAGCGCGGTGCGCAGAAAATCGTTGTTGGCGATGGCCGTGATGGCATCGTGGAATTCGCTGTTGGCGCGGTGGGCCTCGAGGATTGAGCCTTTCGCGAGGAAGCGATCGGCCTCATCGAGGAGTCCGGCCAAGTGCTTGAGGTCTTTGTCGGTGGCGCGGGCCGCTGCCAGGCGGCATGCCAGGACTTCGAGCGACTGACGGACGTCGAAGAGGTCCTCGACGTCTTTGGGGCTCAATCCTGCCACTTCGGAACCGCGGGAGGCGCGGTCCTGGATGAGGCCTTCCTGCCGCAGCATGCGGAGGGCTTCGCGGATGGGGAGTCGCGACACGTTGAATTCGGCGGCGAGGTCCCGCTCCACCAGCCGGGTGCCGGGCGCGTAATGACCCTCGAAGATTCGCGAACGGATGGCGTCCCGCACGGATTCCCGGAGGGGGCGGTCCGTGGTGGGGGTTTCATCTGCAATCAGCATCTTTGCTCCATTCGTGTTCTCTTGGGTCATTGCGCCCGGCATTCCCGGCGGGCGTCTGGCCTTTTGGTGGTTCAGGACCGTCCGGCCAGACCGGTCAGGCGAGTTAGACCGGAAGTCGTTTGCCGTAGTCCAGCGTCAGCACGGATACGCCCATGATGATCGCGGATCCGACAAAGTATAGGAGGGCCCAGGTGTAGGAGCCTGTGGCCCCGACAATCAGACCTACCACAATCGGGGTGACGAAGCCTGAGATGTTGCCGCTGAAGTTCATGGCGCCGCCCAGGACGCCCGAGTTGGTGCGCCCGCCAAGAATGGAGGGGATGCTCCAGAACAGGCCAACCCGGCGGAGGAAGAACATGACCACGGACAGCAGGACCACCGCCGTCGTCGGGTCTGCCACGATGGTGACGCCTACCAGGCCGCCAATCACCACGATGCTGGAGATGCCCAGCAGGGTGCGCATGACCTTGTTTGCCGACGCGCCGGCTGCACGCCATTTGTCCGCGATGGTGCCGCCCAGGATTTCGCCGACAAAACCGGCGCCGAAGATCACGAAGGTGGACCAGCCGATGGTGTTCAGGTTGAAGTGCTTGGCCTGGGCCAGGTACAGCGGGCCCCAGGTCAGCAGGCCGTAGAACACGCCGTTGAAGCCAAGCCAGCCGAAGCACATGGCCCAGAAGGAACGGAATTTCAGGTAGGGGAGGAGAGCGCGCTTGCCCTTGACGCCGTCCTTCTTGGCCTCGGCGTCTTCCTCGGCGTGGGAGGCCTCGATGTAGCTGGCCTCGGCGTCGTTGACTCGCTTGTGGTTGCGGGGATTGTCGCGGACGTACCACCAGACGGCCAGGCCCATGAGGACTGTGGCGGCGCCGGCGATGATGAACGAGTAGCGCCAGCTGCCTGTTGAGGCGATGAGCCAGGTGATGAGGATGCCGCCCAGGCCGGCGCCGAGCGGGGCGCCTGCATCAAGGATCGTGGCGCCGCGGCCGCGCTCCTTCTTGTGCATCCAGATGGCGTTGAGCTTGCCGCCGGCCGGCATGACTCCGGCCTCGGCGACGCCGATACCCAGGCGCGCGATGAACATGCTGAGGAAGCCGCCGGCCAGGCCGGATGCGGCCGTTGCGGCACCCCAGCCGATGCACGACGCCGTGACGACCTTGCGGGGGCCGAACTTGTCGATGAGCAAGCCGACCGGGATCTGCATGAGGGCATAGGTCCAGAAGAATGCCGAAAGCAGGAGCCCGACGAGTTCCGGCGCGAGGTTGAATTCTTTCTGGATGATGGGCAATGCCACGGAGATGGAGCCGCGGTCGATGTAGTTGACGGCTACCAGGATCAGCAGTAGGACGAAGAGCCTCCAACGGACACCCGTGCGTCGCTGCACGCCGTCCTTGCCGGCTTTTTCTTCTGCTTTTCCTTCGAAGGCATGCGCTTCTGTTTCGGTGTTTTGGAGAGACACAGTTTCTCCTTCAGGGGAGTTTGAGGAGCGGGGAAAGACTTGAATTGCTGCGCTGGGTGCGGGTTGCCTCGGCAGCCGGACTCGCGCCTGCGGCAGCAGTAGCGGCCCTGTCCTTCTTCTGGGAGGAGGGACGCTGCCGGTTCGTTGAGTCCGTTTTGGGATCCCGTTTTGGGATCCCAAAATCAAAATTAGATGTGACCCGGCGCACTGTCAAGGGTTTTGGTATACAAAGCGAAGAAACGGAATGTGACCGGGGGTTGTGAGGCCCGGATTGGCGGTGTTGCTCGGTGACGGGGCGACGGATGGGATACCGGAGGCTCGGCTTGGGGCGTGCCTGCTTGCCGACGCGCTTCCTACCTCAAGACGCGCAACTGGCTACGGGGCGCGGAGAAAGTCCGGCGACGCTGGAATTCCGGTGTCGCCATGGATTTTCCGTGTCGTCAGGCGTTTAGGGCAGGATCGGGGAGCGCTTAGCTCAGGTTGAGGTCGGCGAGAGCCGTCAGCGCCCGTTCCGGATGTTCCGCGATGCGGTTGAGGACGTACAACCACCACTCGCCACCGAAGATGACGTACTCGCGCGTCCTGTAGCCGTCCCTTTGGAGCCGGTCGAGAAGATCGGTCCCCAGTCCGAGGAGCATCTCGAATTCGATCGCGTCGGTCTTCAGCGCCTCGCCGTGCCTGGTGATGAGCGTGTTGACGAGCTCGTCGTCGTGCGTCGCGAGGGAAAGCGGGTGGCCGGAGCGGATGAGCTTGCTTGCCAGATCGAGGTAGGCAGCAGTCAGTTCGACGCTGTTGCGGGGGTAGGCGACGGACTCGGGTTCGAGGAACGCGCCTTTGACTAAGCGAACGGTACCCGGGTGGCGGAGGACCCGCTCGAGGTCTCCCGGGGTGCGGTGCAGGCGGGCTTGGAGTGTGATGCCGACGCGGGGGACTTCGACAGCGAGTTCGTCGTACAGGTCGAGGACCAGATCGGTCCGATCGGAACCTTCGGCCGAGATCATAAGTCCCGTCCCGTACGGTTCAGTTATCGCGGCAAGCCGGCGTACGTGGTTGAGCGCCAGATCGCGGTCCACGAGAGCGCCGAGGTGGGAGAGGTCGAAAGAGATCGTGCTCGGCAGGCCGGTCTTCCCGAGTGCAGCGCCCACCTCGAGGAACACCCCGGCTTCCGAGCGTGCCAGGTCGGCGTCGCGCACGCTCTCGCCGGCGTATTCGATACTGGCGGCATGCCCGCGGGCTACCGCCGCTGCGGCTACCTCGATGGCGTCGGCGGCAGTGTCCCCGGCCGAGTATCGCCTTGCCACGCGCGAAGCCATTGTCGCCAAGGCCGGTGTGGACATGACACGTTGCTTCAGGCCTTCATCCAATGCCCACGCCCGGAGGGTATCGGCAGCACGCTCGAGATCAATCTTGGTAGTCACCCGACAAACTGTACCTGCGGAGTTTGCAGGCCACGATGTCGGGTTCGCGATGTGAAATCTCAGCGCTGGGCTGGTCAGGATCGGGTACCCCTTCGGGTGTGCGCCAGGATTTCCGCAAGCTCGGCGAGCCGGTGTGCACGTGCTGATTCCGCCGGCGTGAACGGCTCGCCCGGCCGGGAGAACAGGAGCGGCCCGTGCCAGGCGGTGGGAATCTTGAGGAGCGTCGTGGAGGGCCCGACGGCGGCGCCCGCCTCGACAGCCGGACCTTCCGGTTCCGGGGTGACGATTTTCGCCGAAAGGAGTTCCGCAACCGCCAGCGGCAGTTCGTGCGGGTTGTCGGCGATCCGGGCAGCCAGGCTCAGGGCCTTGGTCTGGCCGTCCGCCATGGCGAGTGCAGTGGTAGGCCACACGTGCGAATCCCGGCCGCCGCCGTCGTCGAGCGCTGTCAGTAGCTCCTGCTCGCCGAGGTGGCCCGGAGCGGAAAGTACGAATTCGTCCATGACGGCTCCATCCATGGGGTGGACATGGATGCTGAGGATGTTGATGTCGGTCCGCGCCAGGGATTGGGTGATGCGTTGGAGGGAACCCGGCTGGTCGCGGAGCACGGTCCTCGCCCGCCAAAGGGCCGGGGCCGAATGGAGCTTCCTGCGGTGGCGGAGGGCAGGTGCGTGGATCCAGCGCCGCAGAATCCTGGCCGCGGAGGGCTCGGCGACCCAAATGACCAGGACCGTTGCGGTGACGGTCAGGAGGAGCACCTTGGCCAGGTAAGGCAGTTGCGTTTCAACCACCGCGGCGTGGACAAGGAGTTCGATGGGCAGCATCACGGCGATTTGGGCCACGGTGACCCGGGCCTTCGGAGCCTCGGGCATCTGGCCGCATACTTCGCAGGAGAGCTCGGCTGTAGCGGAAGTCCTCTTGTTCGGCTTCATGGCACTATCGTGCCCGAGCCCTGTTTCAGGTGGATTGCGCCTGCGTCACGATCTGAGGCAGCACTGATGTGGGCCAGTTCGGCGCCGACCGGACGCGCCGAACTGGCCGTAATGCCCGGAACCTAGCGGGCGTTTTCGTCGCTCTTGTTGGCGGCGGCGAGATCGGTCAGGAGGTCGCGGATCTCAACAAGCAGGGCGGTGTCAGCCGGCAGCGGTTCGTCCTCGGGTTCTTCGATGGAGGCACGGCGCTTGGTCAGTTCGTTGATCTTGTTCATGGGCGCAACGAAGATGAAGTACACCACGGCGGCCGTGATCAGGAAGGTCACGAACGCGGTGATGACGGCGCCGAAGTTGACGAAGGTCTTCGCGTTGTCCGGCCAAATGGAGAAGCCCAGTCCCTGTGCGTTGACTCCCCCGGCCGCGGCGATGATCGGGTTGATGATGTTGGTGGTGAAGGCTGCGACCAGGGCCGTGAACGCGGTGCCGATGACGACTGCGATGGACAGCTCGATGATGTTGCCGCGAAGAACGAAGTCCTTGAAACCTTTGAGCATGGAATATCCTCCGGTGGGTACGAGTCTCTGGCTAAATCAGAGATCAAACTACCACTCCAAAGTTTCAAACGGGTGTATCGGACCCAATTTCGCTCGGTCAACCCAGAAGGGCGCGGGTGTGGTCGTTGAGGAATATTCCGCGCGGATCGAACTCGCGCCGTACTTGGATAAAGGTGTCCAACTCCGGGTAGAGGCGTTCCAAACGGCTCCTCGTCATGAAATGGATCTTTCCCCAGTGCGCACGTGGCTCGAAGTCCTGCAGCACCGAATCGGCATCACGGAAGAACTGCCAGTAGTCGGTCCCGGGTTCGGTAGTCAGGGTGATCACTGTGGTGTCGCGTCCCTGGAACTGGGACATGTAGCCTTCGTCGGCCTTCACCCAGCGAACCTCTACGGGGTATTTCTGGTCAGGGTGCTTGGTGCGGATCAGGTCCTGGACGGCCTCAACGGCGGACAGTCCAACCTCGTTCGGCACAAAGTACTCGAGTTCATGGAACGGCGTGGTGAATCCGCCCGGGTAAATACGGTACGAACGGTCCAGCCGGGCACCTTCCGTACCCGAAATTTGCTCGTCCTGGATCTGCGCGATGTTGTAGCGCTTGGTGTAGCTGCGGTTTGCCATGCTCAGGCCTGGCGCGCCCGGGAGGTCCAGGAGCTCGCACGAGCCTTCCTCCGGGCACCAGAGGAACGAGTAATGCCTGTTCGCGTCGATGTCGGACTGCCAGGTTGCGGTGGTCTCGTCCCAAGTGGGATACGTGATTTGTTCTTGCAAGTAGTAGCGGTCCTCAACGGCCAACTCCACCTCGAGGAAAATCCCGAGCGTACCCAAAGCCACCTGTGCGGCCCTGAGTTCGCGGAGCTGCCCCTCGCCGATTTCGACGATCTCGCCGTAACCATTGATCAGCTTCACCCAACGGAGGCTTGACGAGAAGCTCCCCAGATCCTTCCCGGAGCCGTGGGTGCTGGTTGAGAGTGCGCCCGCAATCTGCTGCTTGTCAATGTCGCCTTGGTTGGCCAGCGCGAGGCCTTGCTCCCACAACGGATCGCCGAAGGCATTGATGGTGGTGCCGGCAAGGGCTCTGGCACGACGCCGGACAGGGTCGGTTCCGGTGATCCCCGATAGTGCGGACATGTCCATCAGGACGCCCCCCGTCTGGACCAGCGGCGAGGATGAATGCCCTGAGCCGACCGCCCGCACGGGCAAGCCTTCGCGGATCGCGAAACGAACGGCGTCGAGCGCTTCTTGTTCAGTGCGCGGCCGGACGGTGAAGGCCGGCGTGGCGCTCTGGTTCCCGCCCCAATTGGTCCAGGTGACGTCTGTTCCGAAAGGGGCCGGCGGGGTGGCTGAGCGTGCCGAGGATGATGTGTGGGGAAGGTGCGCGGTGGTCATTGCTAAGCTCCGTTGCTTGTCTGAAGGCTCATGCGCCGTGGTTGATCATGAGGTGCTTGGTGCGGGAGTAATCGTCCAGGGCGTAAAGCGAGAGGTCCCGGCCGTAGCCGGATCCCTTGAATCCGCCCCACGGTACCTCGCAAGCCAGCACCAAGTGTGAATTGACCCAGACGGTGCCGAAGTCGAGTTGCTTTGGAACGCTCAACGAGAGGCTTGAATCCCGGGTCCATACCGAGGCAGATAGTCCATAAGGGCTCTCATTCGCCCGTGTGATGGCCTCTTCGGTGGAACTGAAAGTCTCGACCGTGACCACGGGCCCAAAGATCTCGTGGGTGGCAACATGCGCCCCGGCCGGGACGTTGCCGATGACCGTGGGTTCGATGAAGTAACCCGGGCCTTCCAACGCAGAACCGCCGATGGCCATGTGCAGGCCAGCAGCTTTTGCCTCGGCCAGCGATTCCTTGACGCGTTCGAAGTGTGGGCGGGAAATCATGGGTCCGATTTCCACGTCGTCCCCTGCCCCTGGAGCGCCGACCACTAGGGTGCTGACTTCGCGCACCAAGTGTTCCGTGAACTCGGCAGCCACCGACTCGTGCACAAGTACGCGGCATGCAGCGCCACAGTCCTGGCCGGCATTCCAGTACCCGGCGTTTCGCACGCCGGCGGCGGCAGCACGGAGGTCGGCGTCGGCAAACACAACAACCGGAGCCTTGCCGCCGAGTTCGAGATGGACGCGCTTGACCGATTTGGCCGCAGTCTCCGCCACGGCCTGTCCGCTAACGACACTCCCTGTCAAGGCGACGAGGGCAACGTCAGGGTGTTCGGAAATCCGCTGTCCGACGGTCCGGCCCTGTCCCGTCACGACATTGAGGATTCCGTCCGGAATGCGTCCGGCGAGGAGTTCCGCAAGCTTGAGCGTCGAGAGTGGTGTCTGCTCGGACGGCTTGAGGACGATGCTGTTTCCGGCGGCCAGGATAGGCGCGATCTTCCAGGCAGCCATCAGCAGCGGGTAGTTCCACGGGGTGATGACGCCGACGACGCCCACGGGCTCCCTGAGGATCACCGAGGTGTGCCCGGTTGCATAGTCCCCGCCAGCCATGGACGTCAGCGTACGGGACGCTCCGGCCATGAAACGGAAAGTATCAATAGTGCTGGAGACATCGTCCTCGGCAACGGTTCGCGGCTTGCCGGTGTTGGCGGACTCGATGATTTCGAAGGCTTCACGATTGGCTTCGATGATGTTGGCGATCAGGTTCAACACCTCGGAGCGTTCCTTCGGGGTCGTGGCGCCCCAGGACTTCTGGGCCGCCACCGCGGCTTCAACAGCAGCATCGACGTCGGCAGCTGTGCCGGCCAGCACGGACGCGATGACCTGCTCAGTGGTGGGGTCTACGACGTCGATGAGGTGGGTGGAAGAGCCCGGAACAAACGATCCGCCAATAAAGTGCCCGCCGGGAGGCAGAGGCAGTGGCAAGATGCCCGGGGCGTTGTGGGCCGCAGGGGAGTTGTTGTCTTCGCTGACGCGACGGACGGTGAACTGTTCGGTGTCGATGAGTGTCATGATTTTGCCTTTGTTTTCTGGCGCCGGTCGTGGCGTCGGGAGTTTATGGGAAGTACGGGCCCAAGCCCGCGGTGCGTTAGACCAATTCGCTTGCGAGTGCGGGGGCCTGAAGCGGGGTGGCCTCGGTCTTCTTCCGGAAGGTGCGTGCCGCGACGTAGTAGAGCGGAGCAACTACCACGAGTCCGACAATCCAGGAGAGGTCTACGCCGCCCATGGCTGCCGCGACGGGTCCGGTGTAGATCGCTGTTGCCGAGAACGGAAGCTGGACCAGGGCACCTGCCACGTAGGAACCGATGGCGACCCAGTTGAAGCGGCCGTACACTCCGCCGTCGCGCTTGAAGAAGTCCTCAACCCTGTAGTCGCCGTGCCGGAGGAGGTAGTAGTCCACCAGGTTGATGGCCGTCCAGGGAACCAGCACGTACATCAGGAAGGAGAGGAAGTTGGTGTAGAAGAGGATGAAGTTGTCGCGTGCGAACAGGGAGATCAGGAGTGCGAAGGTAAAGAGGATGATGGCCGCAACGCTTCGGGTCTTGGCGCGAGGCAACCAGTTCGGCTTGAACGTCTGCCCAATAGTGAGGCTGCACAGGACGCCGCAGTAGAGATTCATGGCGTTCGACGCTGCAACGCCGAGGCAGAAGATTCCCACGACTGCCAGTGTCCATGGCTGGAGCAACGCTCCCATGCTTCCGACGATTTCGACGTTGCCGGCGTCTGCGCCCATCGTGACCGCGAGGGTTCCCACCAAGGCACCCAGGATCATCGGGAAGAGGGTCCCCAGGACGCAGCCTGAGTAGGAGGCCCAGAACGCCGGGCCCGAGCCGGTGCCTTGCGGCATGTAGCGGGAGTAGTCCGAGACGTAGGGAGCGTAGGCGAGTTGCCACAAGGCGGATACGGACACGGTGGCCATGAAGCCGACCCAGTTGAAGTTTCCCTGGTACAGGAAAGTGGCGGGCAGCCCGTGGACGAACATGATCCAGACGAAGGCCAGCAGCAGCGCCAAACCAGCCACGATGCTGAGGAAGCGTGCGTAGGCGTGGATGAGTCGGTAGCCGAAGATCGTGGCAACAACGCTCACGACGCCGATGATGATGATGCCTGCGTCAACACTGATGTCCGGGCTGACCGCGGCCATTGCTTCGCCGCCAAAGACCAGGTTCGCGGCGAAGAATCCGACGTACATGATCACCACGATGACCACGATCAGCAGCGCCCCGAAGGAGCCGAATTGGCCGCGGGTCTGGATCATCTGCGCCACGCCCAATTGCGGTCCCTGGGCGGAGTGGAGCGCCATGAAGATGCCACCGATGACGTTGCCAAGGATGATTCCCACGATGGCGGGCACAAAGCTGAGCCCGAACACCGTGGTGGCGAGTCCGCCGGTCACGATGGTCATGATCATGATGTTGGAACCGAACCAGATGGTGAAGAGGTCCCGCGCCTTTCCGTGGCGTTCGTTCAACGGGATGGGCTGAATGGTTTTGTCTTCGAGCCGGGGCACTTCGGTAGCTGCGGCGGGATTGCTTCGGGTGTTCATGATGCGGTCCAGGAGGCTGCTTGCAATTCGCGGACGGCGTTGGCGGAGGCTTTGCCGCGGTTCACCATCAGCGCGAGAAGGTCGAAGACGAGGGTGGCCGCGGCTACCGTGGTGATGTCTGCGTGGTCGTAGGCCGGAGCGACCTCGACGACGTCTGCTCCGACGATGTTGATGCCGTTCAGGCCGCGGAGCAGGGCCAGAAGTTCGCGCGAGTGGAGCCCGCCCATCTCGGGAGTACCGGTGCCCGGCGCATAGGCCGGGTCCAGGACGTCGATGTCGATGGAGACGTAGACCGGGGTGTCGCCGAGCCGCTCCTTGACCCGTTGGATGGCTGCCGGAACGCCGATGACGTCCAGGTCCGAGCAGCGGATGATCTGGAATCCGAATTCGTGGTCGCGGAGGAAATCGTTGCGATCGTAGACCGGCCCGCGGATGCCGACGTGCATGGACCTGTCTTCCACGAGGAGGCCTTCCTCGAAAGCCCGCCGGAAGATGGTTCCGTGGGTGACCGGCTGGTCGAAGTAGGTGTCCCAGGTGTCCAGGTGGGCGTCGAAGTGCAGCAACGCGACCGGTCCGTGGACCTTGTTCAGGGCCCTGAGCATCGGGAGGGCGATGGTGTGGTCGCCACCGATCGAGATGAGCTTCTTTTCCTCACCGATCAGGGGCAATGCCTGCTCCTCGATTTCGCGGACGGCCCGGGCGATGTCGTAAGGCGTGCAGGCGATGTCACCGGCGTCCACAACCTGGACTTCGTACACAGGCTCGACGTCCAGTTCGGGATGGTACCCGGGACGCAGCAGCCGGGAGGCTTCGCGGACCGCGGCAGGACCGAACCGGGCGCCTGGCCGGAAGGACGTTCCGCCGTCGAACGGTACGCCGACGATCGCAATGTCGTAGTCCGGAACGCGGTCGATTTGGGGGAGCCGGGCGAAAGTGCCGAGGCCCGCATACCGGGGGACTTTTGTAGCGTCGACGGGGCCGATGGGCTGATGCGTTGTCATGCCGGTGTCCTTTGTTCAGTGCCGGGCGGCGATGCCCGCAGCGTTCGGTGTTGGGATGGGGGTGCTCGCCTTTGAGCGGGAAGTAGGTAATCCAATTCTTAGTGGCGTGCGTCACGGCGTATAGCGGTCGATTGACTACAAATGGCCGATGCTCTTATACATTTGTCTAAGGGCCCTGAGTAGGCCCGAAACCAACGCGCTGGGAGCATATTTCATGGCGATTACTGTGGCTGAGCTCGTGGCGGAACCTCAGCTCGGACTCACGCTTTTGGCCGGATCCACGGGCAGGGACAACCGGATCACGTGGGCACACACTTCCGACCTGCCGAGGCTGTGGGAATGGGTCACCGGCGGCGAACTGATGATGACCAACGGCCTGTCCATCCCGGCCGACGCCAAAGGCCAAGTAGCGCTCGCCGAGGCGCTCGTCGATGCAGGTGCCAGTGCCCTTGCCATCGGGGAAAAGATGCATGCCCCTGAGCTGTTGCCGGAGTTCCTCGCGGCCTGCGAACAGTTGCCGCTGCCACTCATCAGCATTCCGTATCCATTGCCGTTCATCGCTATCGCACGAGCGGTAGCTGAGGCCTCCTTGCTGGAGGAATCGCGGCGCTTGCGTCAGACCGCCCGGGTCTATGACCTGCTCCGTACGGCGGGAACATCCGAGGACCATTGGCAGGGCCTTCTCCAAGGCCTTGAGGCCGAGCTCGATGCGGATCTGTTCGTTGTGGACCGGCGCTGCCTTCATCCCTGGCATCCGGATGGTGAGCCGCTGCCGGACTTCCTGCAGGCGGAACTGGCCCCCCTGACAGGGCATATACCCATGACCGGGAAGAAGTTCCAATGGCACCGGCTGCGGGACCGGCACGTGTTGATGATGGACATCCCCACCCACGCCAATGCGGTGCTGGTGGTGCTGCCGAAAAGCGATCCGCACCCTGACGCCGTCGTGCTTCTGCATGCGGCGACGGTGCTGGGGTTGGAACTCTCGCGAACGGCCCTGTCTCTGGAAGGCCGGCACCGCCTGGCGGGCGAATTCCTCCTGCAGGCGTTCGATGGACGCCTGGGGATCGCGGAACTGGAGATCAGGCTCACCGCTTTTGAGATTTCGGCGCAGAATTTCGTGGTGGTTTCGATAGGGGCCGACGACGGCGAGCGGCTGGCGAACATGCACGTCGAACTGTGGCGCCACGGACTTCAGGCCGCTTGCCTGCGGCATCTCAATACACTTCATGTGGCGGTATCCGCGGCAGTGACCGATGACGTTTTGATCCATTGCGCGGGGCCCGAGGTCCGGATTGGCATCAGCTCGCCTACGTCTGCCGGGGGAGTCCAACGTGCACTGCAGGAATCGCTGTGGGCGCTCGGTTCAGCGAAAGGCAATGCCGTAAACCTGTCCCGTTACGCCGAGGGTCCCTCGTGGCTGGGGCTCACGAGTTTCGAGGAGGGGACGGCGTTGGTTCAGCGGCTGCTCGGCCCGATCTTCACCTATGAACAGAGCCAGGAAGGCGATCTCATCGTGACTTTGAAGACCTACTTGGACACCCAGAGGTCATGGCAAAAGACCGCCGCGGCGCTCTTCGCCCATCGCCAAACCATCATCTACCGCATCCGGAAAATCAGCGAGTTGACGGGGCTCGACATGACCGAAACGTCTACGTTGGCCCAGCTTTGGTTTGCGCTCCAGATTCATGAGGCGATGCATCAGTAGACCCCGGCCCCGGGGAGGTGGCTGTCATTGTCCGCCCCGGGCATCCGCGCGGATGGACACGTCTGCGGCATCCTGGTCCGCCTGGAGCTCTTCCTGGAACCTCGCGTAGCGGGCCAGGCGGGCTGGACGGCGGCGCAGGAAACCGCCATGGGCGGGCTCGCCGTCAACGTCGTCGAATGCTGACGCCCGGGGTTTACCATTCAACGGAAGGCGGTCGGGCAGCCTGGAGCCGCCCGGCGTAAGCTCATAACGGATGCCAGTGCCGCCGTCGGGCAGTATTAGTTGAGCAGTACGCCGATCAAGAGAAGCAAGCAGAGGCAGGCAATCCATTGAACGCCCTGGCAGAGATGTTCAGGATCGGTCCCGGCAACAAGGACCATCACCCGGCTGTGCGCTGCGCTGTGGGCGTCTTCCTGCCGTTGATCACCCTCGTTTTGTTCGGACGCCTGGACCTCGTGGTTTTCGCCAGCTTTGCTGCGTTCACCAACATCTATGGCCGCAACGAGCCCCACAGCCACCGTTTTCGAAGCCAACTCCGGGCCGGTTCGCTGCTGCTTGGCATCATCCTGCTCGCCACCCTGACGGCCAGGGTTGGACAGGGCTCGGACGTGTACGTGTGGATCCTCACGCTCGGCACCACCTTGGTTGCTGCATTTTGCTCCGTGGTGACTGCGCTGTGGCGGCTTCGCCCGGCAGGTTCCCTCTTCCATATTTTCGCTTTCGCCGCGATCGCGTCCGTGCCTCAGCAGCCGCCGCTCTGGGAAGGGATGTTGGCCGCCGTTTTGACTGCGGTGCTGGCGTTGCTGATCGGAATGTCGGCACGGGTAGTCCCGAGCCACCGGACGCCCTGGAAGCGACCGCCGTCGGACCGGTTATTGCCGCAGGAAATCCGGGCAGCGTGGCTGGAAGGCTTGGGCTACTTCGTGGCTGCCGGGCTGGCCGGAACTCTTGCTACCTTGGCCGGGCAATGGCTCGGGTTCGGACACGGCTATTGGGCCATGGTGGCGGCAGTGGTTCCCTTGGTGGGCCGCAGTACCCGGCATCGGGTGCAACGGGGAATCCAGAGGATCGTTGGGACCCTGCTCGGTTTGCTGGTGCTGGCCGGAATCCTGTGGCTCGGCCCGGCGCCCTGGCAGATGGTGTTGGTAATTGCCGTATGCCAGTTCGGGGCCGAGCTCTTCATTGCGCGCCAATATCTTGTGGCACAGATATTTGTCACGCCACTGGCTCTCATTTCCACTCTGCTGGTTGCCAACGTCCCGCCCGGGCTCTTGCTGCGGGACCGCATCGTCGAGACCGTGATCGGGGCCGCCGTCGGCGTCGCGGTGGTATTGGCGCCCGCGGCATGGTCCCGGTTCCGGGAACTCGCGCCCGGCTAGGCGTTTCCCAATTGCCAACCGTGTGGGACCTTATGTAAGGGGACTTATTATTTCCACATGCCCCAATCAGCATATTCACCGGGAGAACGTGCCATGCTTCCTACAGATTCCACTTGGACCACCATCGACCGAATCCAGAACCTGATCCTGGAGAGTGCCGACTTCGAGGACTTCCTCAACGAGCTCGCACGGTTTTCTGCCCACCAGGTGGCGGGCAACGGCGATGATGCGCTCTGCGGGATCACGCTGCTGCGCGAGCGGAAGGCACTCACGATTGGTTGGAGCAGTGACGCGGCCCGCGAAGTGGACGAGATTCAGTATTCCTTGGCCCAGGGGCCATGTTTGACGGCCGCCGAAGAAGATCGGGAAGTCCACGTCCCGGATCTTCTTGAGGAGAACCGTTGGGGCCCCGACTATGCGGCTGCCGTTGCGTCGCACGGCCTGAGGTCGGTGTTGTCGTTGCCTTTCAACCTTGAGGGAGAGGCCAAAGCAGCGCTCAACCTGTACTCCGAGGCTGCGTACAAGTTCGACGAAAGGGCCGCAGACAGGGCCCGCGGATACACCCGTGAGGTATCCCAGGCCCTGCGTCTTGCCATCAGGATCGCCCTCCATGCGGACAGCGCAAAGAATCTCCGGGCGGCGATGGAGTCCCGCACGGCCATTGACATCGCCGTTGGAATTGTCATGGCACAGAGCCGCTGCAGCCAGGAGGACGCGGTCCGGATCCTGACGGAGACCTCGAGCAATCGCAACGTGAAATTGCGCGATATCGCCAAGTCCTTGGTGGATTCCGTTGACTCAGCGGGCACCCTGACCCACTTCGAAGAGCCGGTCCAGGAGCCGGGCCGCAGCCGGGCGGGGTGAGTCCGGCCCCCGGATGGGTCAGCGCACGGGGTGTAATGCCTTCGAGGGCCCATGCTGTGCCATTTCGCGCAGCAGACCAGAGCCGTCAGTGTGCTTCGGATTCTTCCGTATAGACGCGTGCCGCGTAGTCTTCCAAGGCCTGTGCGCATTTGGCCAGGGCGTTGTCTACTTCGTTCGAGCCGGGTGCCTGGAAGGTGTCGCGAGCCCGTATTTTGGCGAGCCAGTTGATGAGCTTGGTGTGGTCGACCTCGTTTTCTTCGAGTTCGGCGTACGTGAAGTGCTGGGCGTTGTGTTCCTTCTCGATTCCTGCAAGGAAATCGGTGCAGCGGTCGATGATCTCCTCGTATTCGTCGGTGCGGGCCTTTTGGTAGAGGTTGAGTACGTGAGATTCTCCGGCAAGGACCGTGGAGGACATGAGGACGGCTGTTCCAGACATTTGCAGGATTTCATGGCGGAGCTTCTGAAGGGCACGTTCGGCTGCGGGCGCTTTGGGGAGGGCTGCGATCGAGTTTTGCAGGTAGACGGCGCCTAGTCCTTTCAGACGACGCCACACTGTCGCGCGTAGCCGGGTGGGTTCGGAGGGGACACGGTAGACCAAGATCAGCCATTCGGCCGCCCCGGCCGCATCCGGACCGTCTGTCGATTCGGGAGGGCACATCTTCGGATTGTATCCGGAGCATGACTGGCTACCCTCCGGACGGGCTCCCGGGTGCCTGTCAGCTGGCGAAGCGTTTAGCAGTCTTAACCCCTCGTTCACCAAAGCACGACGCAGTGTTAGCCCTCTGAAGTCACGATCATTACGGCATCAAGCTAACGGCCGTTAGCTTTGTCTTCCAACGGCGCATATTCCGAAGAGAGCACCCTGTGATGAAACTGAAGAACAAATCCGCGATGATTGCGGTTACTGCCATGGCAGCTGGCGCGGCCCTGACTTTGTCCGCGTGCGGGGGCCAGGCGGCTGGAACCGCGGTTGGCCAAGCTTCCTCAACGGCGACTGGTGCCGCAGGCTCCGACCAGGCGCCTTTCGTCCTCTATTCGGCGATGGGGTACGACGCCCCCGTGGTGAAGGCCTTCACCGCTGCGACCGGTATTCAGGTCAAGCTGGTGGATGACAGCACGGGACCGCTTTTGACGAAGATCGCCGCTGAGAAGAACAACCCTCAGTGGACCGCTTTCTGGGCCGACGGCGACACGGCCTTCGCTTCCCTGGACCAGCAGGGCCAGTTGCTTCCCTACACTCCTGCCGCCCCGTACACCCCGGCCGGACAGTCTGTGGTGCCCGGGGACCACAGCTACATCCCCACCGGCGTGACGACGGTCCCGGCGGTGATTTACAACGCTGCGAAAACCAGTGCGGTGCCCACCAGCTTGGCCGACCTCTCCGGGTCCGAGTACACGGGCAAGGTGGGAATGAACGATCCCTCCCAGTCAGGTCCGACTTATCCGCTGATCGCCGGGGTAATGAACCAACTCGGCGGAGTTGACCAGGGAAAGAAAATGTTCTCGGACCTGAAGTCCAACGGCATGAAGGTTTACCCCACCAACGGAGACACCCTGCATGCCCTGGAAACCGGGCAGATCCAGTACGGCATGATCCAAAGTTCGGCGGCCCTGGCTGAAGTTCTCAAGGTCAAGCCGACTGCAGACTTTCAGCCCAAGGTTGCCAGTCTCTCAGCCTCGACCCTGCTTCCCGGCGTCTTCGGCATAGACAAGAACGCGCCGGCCACGGCCCAGGAGCAGGCGAAAAAGTTCGCGGATTTCGTTCTTTCTCCGGCCGGTCAGGAGGCCATGAAGAACGGCAACCCCGACGGTGACTCGTTGTTCTGGCCCATCATTTCCGGAATCACTCCGGCTGCCGGGGTTCCGTCGTTCCCCGCCGGGTACCAGCACATCGACCCCTTCGCATGGGGCCCGCGGCAGGCCGACATTGTCAGCTGGTTCGACTCGAACATCAAATAGATGACCGAGCAGCTAAGGCAACCGGTTCCGCCCTTCAAGGCGGGACCGGGTGCCGTTCCCGTAGCCGGGACTGGGGTTCCCGGTCTCGCGTCTGCCGGGTCCTCGCGTCGGTGGCGTTCGCCGGAGGCCCGCAAGACGTGGTCCGTCAGGTTCTCGCCCGTTCTGGCGTTCTGGCTCGCTATTGTCATGGTCCTGATTCTGCCTATCGGCGCTTTCCTGCTCGCTGCTTTCAGCCCCCGTCTGCTCGGTCAGGGCGATGAATGGTTTACCCTCTCAGCCTTCAGTGCCGCATTCAAAGGCACACTGCTTCAGGCGCTGGCTGATTCGACCGCCTTGGGACTGGTTGCGGCGGCCGTTGCCGTGGGAGTCAGCCTTGCTCTGGCGTGGCTCGTTGTCCGCACTGACGCCCCGGGACGGAAAATCTGGACGGGTGCTGTTTTTGCCCTGCTGTTGACACCCTCCTACCTGCTGTCCATGGGCTGGCAGCGCCTGCTCGAACCCTCCGGAGTCCTGGCCGTGGCCGGCATCGATTGCTCCTGGGCGCGCGACATCTACTACGGCCCCGTCGGTATCGCCCTTATCCTCAGCATCAAGGGGATCCCGTTCGGTTTCCTGGCTACCTCCGCCGCCATGCGCGGGTTGGGCAGCGAGTTCGACGATGCCGTCCGGGTCCACGGCGGCACCTTCATCGATTCGCTGCGCGTGACAGTCTCGCTTCTGGGGCCGGCCGTCTGGGCCGCTCTTGCCATCGTTTTCGCCGAGTCGGTCAGTGACTACGGGGTGGCCTCCACGCTGTCCAGCACTTCGCACTTCCCTGTGGCGACGTACGCGATCTTCGACGCCGTGGAAGCGTTCCCGGTGCGGTTTCCGGTTGCTGCGGCTGTCAGCTGGATGCTGTTGGGCCTGATCGCGGTAGCCCTGCTGCTCCAGTCCATGGCGTTGAAGGGACGCAGCTACCGCGTGCTGGGCGGCCGGAGCCGGTCCGGGCGTACGTTGAGCCTTACGCGCCCGTGGAAAGCGGCGGCCGGAGGGTTCCTGACTGTTCTGATCCTCATCGCACTGGGTGTTCCGGCTTTCGGCGCCGTGTCGGCGTCGATGATCGATGGTCTGGGATCGCTGCAAAGCGACCACCCCCTTTCCCTGACCAACTACGACCACGCCCTCCACAGCCCGAACCTTCTCGGACCGCTGGTCTTTTCCACCCAGATGGCTCTGATCACCGCCACCGCGGCCGCGGTGCTTGCGTTGCTGTGCGCCAGAATGCTGACGGCTCGCTCACTTACCGCCAGTGCCAAGGTGCTGGACTTCATCCTGCTGGCAGCCATCGCCCTTCCCGGCATCGTCTTCGCCGCCGGGTATATCTTCACCTACAACCTTCCGGTGACGGCCGCACTGAATATTCATCTTTACGGCACGGCGTCGCTGCTCGTACTCGCTTACGTTGCCTCGGCGCTTCCTTCCACCACCCGCCTTCTGGCAGGAAGCATGAGCCAGCTGCAGGAATCGATGCGTGAGGCCTCCCGTGCACACGGCAGCGGACCGGTATGGACCTGGCTGTCCGTCGTTCTTCCGGTGTTGGCCCGGCCAATCCTCTCGGCCTGGCTGCTGACCTTCTCGGGAACGATCCTTGAGCTGCCCATTTCCCAGCTCCTGTATCCGCCGGGTTCTCCGCCGGTGGCGGTGGGGATCAATCAGGCCTTGGGCACGTACGACTTCGGCGGCGGAACCGCCGTGGAGGTTCTCGCCGTCGCGTTTTCGCTGGCCGTCATAGGACTGGCTTCGCTCATATTCCGATTGGCCACCCCTGCCGGGTGGCGAAAGACAGGACCACAATCATGATCACCACGGTCTTCGGACGCAACAGCCCCCGTACTGCCGTGTCCCCGGCGAACCCGGACGGCCCCGCAGAACACCCGGGGATGTCAGGGGGTCTCATTGAGGTCAAAGGAGCCGCCAAGTCCTACGGCAGCACGCCCGCTCTGACCGGGGTTGATCTCAGGATCGAGCCGGGCCGGTTCGCGGTTCTGCTCGGACCGTCGGGATCGGGCAAATCAACGCTCCTGCGGTCTATCGCGGGCATTGAGCGGCTCAACAGCGGAAGCATTTCCCTGAACGGAACAACCGTCAGCAGCGCGAGCATGAACGTGCCCCCGGAACGGAGGGATCTGGGCATGGTCTTCCAGGACTACGCCCTCTGGCCGCATATGACGGTGGCACAGAATGTTGGCTACGCGCTGCGGCGCCGCAAACTGCGCTCGGCCGCGGCAACCAGGCTGATCACGGAAATGCTCGAACGGGTCGGGCTCACGGGTAAAGCCTCCAGCTATCCGCCCGAACTCTCCGGAGGCCAGCAGCAGCGCGTTTCCTTGGCGAGGGCCCTTGTTGGACGTCCGTCGCTGATCCTCTTTGACGAACCACTGTCGAATCTTGACGCCGATCTGCGTGAGCGGCTGCGGCTGGAAATATCCACGCTCACCCGCGAGACGGGAGCGTCCGCCCTCTACATCACCCACGACCAAAGTGAGGCATTCGCGCTGGCCGACGAGATCGGGGTGTTGCGAGAAGGCACCCTGGAACAATACGGGCGGCCCGAGGAGATTTATAACAACCCGGCGACCCCGTTCGTCGCCCGGTTCACCGGCGTGGGAGGGACCCTCGCAGGGATCGTCACCCAGGGCCACGGCGACAGGGTCACCGTCCGGCTCGGAGACTCCGAAGTGTACTGCCGCCGCGCCGGGAACCTGAAGCCCGGAGACGAAGCCATCGTCCAAGTCCGGCCTGCGGCGACCCGACTCAGCCTTCCCGAACATTCCCGCCCCGGCCAGGCACCGAACCACGCGTCCCTTCCGGGATCCGCCGGCACACTGGCCGGGCGCGTCCTTGACGTCGCTTACCGGGGGCGGACCTATGACCACGTGGTGGAAGGTCCCTGGGGGCGGCTCACCTCAGTGTCTGCCCCGGCGGGACTTCCGCGCGGCGCCGACTGCCTCGTCACGGTGGATCCGGAAGCCGCGATCGCGTTCGGGACCACGCCGGGCGCGCACTAGCCAAGCTCAGCGAATTTTTGTCACGACAGTCCACCACTGAAAGAGAACACCCTTGAATACCACCGCGTTGCTCCTATCCGTCTTCCTGGCCTGTCTGGTCGAAGCCGTGGAAGCCACCACCATCGTTCTGGCGGCGGGAACGGCCCGCGACTGGCGCTCGGCCCTTACCGGAGTCGGCGCAGGCCTAGTAGTGCTGGCCGCCGTCATCATCGTCTTCGGCCCCGCGATTGCCCTGATTCCCATGGATGTCCTTCGCCTGGTCGTCGGCGGATTGCTCCTCATTTTCGGGCTGCAGTGGATGCGCAAGGCCATCCTCCGCGCCAGCGGCCACAAAGCCCTCCACGACGAGGACGAGATCTATCAGCGTGAAGTCGCAGCGGCACAATCCGCGTCCGAGGAGTCGCGCCTCGGAGTCAGCGACTGGTACGCCTTCACCCTTTCCTTCAAAGGCGTCCTGCTCGAAGGACTAGAAGTCGCGTTTATCGTGGTCACCTTCGGCAATATCCAGGGCCAACTCAGCCTCGCCGCCTGGACTGCGGTCGCGGCCGTCGTTCTCGTGGCCATCGCCGGCATCGTTGTGCGCGGGCCTCTCTCACGGGTACCCGAGAACACCATGAAGTTCATCGTCGGCATCATGCTGACAGGCTTCGGCATCTTCTGGGGTGCCGAGGGTGCCGGCGCCGTTTGGCCTGCCGCCGACCTCTCCCTGCTTGTCATCATCCCCGCCCTGGCCGTCATCGCACTTGCAATAGTCGCTGTCCTTCGACGCCATCCGTCGGTGGCCTCGACCGCTGCCACCTCTGAACCAAGCGAATTCGCGATGGGATTCGCCGGCAATCTTCCCGATTCGCAAACGATTGAGCCTTCCGCGCAAGAAACCGATCCCGGTGTGCACGCCCGCTCGGTGGCCGTCGACACGGCCCCCGATGCGCCCCGCGAACCGTCGGCCGGCAACTCCCTGAAAAAGTTTGGCCTGTTCTGGTACGACTTCATTGTCGGTGACGACTGGAGGGTAGCCGTGGCGATCGTCGCATCCTTCGCCCTCACCGCCGCACTGAACACCGTGGGGGGCAACGGAACCTGGTGGATAGTCCCGGCCGTCGCAGTCCTGACCCTGCCCATGGCGCTCTCCCGAATCGTCCGCAGGCCCTGACCTGGTGACCAAGGATCTGTCCTGGCCTGGACAACCCGCCGATCAGGACAGATCCCTCCACCGGCACCTACGCCGAACGCCGGAAGGCTGAACTCTGAAGTCGTCGCGGGGTGTACAAGTCACGGTTCCAGAGGATAGGCTTTTCAAGGTTGAGCCGCCGGCCATAGACACCTCTTTTGGAGTACCTATGGACCGTAGATTGCACGCCCTCGTAAAATTCGATGTTTCCACCGACGCAGTCGAAATCGACGTGCGGGGGAGCCTGAATCAAGATTCGAGGCCCGCGCTCGTTCACATCGTTCGCCGGATTCGGCGAATGGGCGTCACCTCACACATCAGGGTGGGCTTTTCCCACGCCGCAATTGTCGAATCCCAGGCCCTGGCGGGACTCCGCAACGACCTCAACGCGATCGACGGCGGAACCACGGAAGTGGGCCTCGCCAAGGGATCCGGGGTTTCCCTGGAATTCACGGACAAGCCTGCAAGTCTCCTGCTCGGGACCGCAACGGGATCGAAATCGGTCGAGATCACGGGCGAATTCGGAGCCTCGATCGATGCGGCGGGATTCCAACCGCTGGACAAGTGCTCGGATGAAGAACTTCTTGCTGCCAGTGATTTCGCCTTTGGCCTGCTGGACCAGCCCGGCACCTCTGCCTCTCCGGTAGTGCTGGCGCACTACGACGCGATCGGCTTGGAGATCTCGCGGCGGGAAACAAAGGACGCCACGGCGGATCCCGCTGAGCCGAAGTAAGCTTGAACCCACCATTCAAAGGAATTCGTGGAAGTGGTGAAGCGCAATGGCCAACTCGGCATCCGGTGATTCCGTGGTGGATCGCATCGTCCGGATCATCGAATCCTTCCCCGAAGGCTCTAGTTCCCTGCGGCTTTCCGAACTCGCCGAGACCGCCGGCTTGCCGCTCACAAGCGCCCATCGCCTGGTCAGACAGCTCGCCGAACATGGACTCCTGGAACTCGGAGTTGGCGGAAATGTGCGCTTGGGCCTGCGGTTGTGGGAGCTGGTCAATCGGAATTCACCCACCCTGGCCCTCCGGCAAGCGGCACTCCCGTTCATGGAAGACATCCAGCAGGTCCTGAACCAGAACGTGAACCTTGCCGTGCTCGACGGTTGGGAGGCGTTGTTCGTGGAGCGGCTGTCCCGCCGGGGATCCGTCGCCAACCGCGCCCGCGTTGCCGGCCGTATGCCGGTTCACATCTCCTCGGCCGGGTTGGCGTTGATGGCCAGCCAACCGCGGGAACTGCAGGCCGAGTACCTCAAGCAGTTAAGCGACCCCGCCGGAAAGGTGACGGCCGACGTCGTCCGCCACCTTTTGGCCGAAACCGTCCAGCAAGGGTACGCGCAGCTGGCCGGTGTGGTGGATCCGGACACATGGGGCATCGCGGTGCCGGTCACGGACGGCAAGCGGCGTACGGTAGCTGCGCTCGGCGTCGTGGTTCCCCTCGCTGAAATGCGCCTGCAGGCGTTGGTGCCCGCGCTGCAGACGGCGGCCCGCGGCATCGCTCGCCAGCTCGGGGATCAGCGAAACGCCTAAGTGTTTCCGTTGAACGGAATTCATATAACACCGACCATGCGGTGGGGGTCACACTGATCAACAGAACCCACCGCAGCCGCTCAGGCGCGGTTCCGCAATGAAGCGAGGCACACCATGGCACGTAAGATCATCACCACCCAAGTGGCCATCATGGGCGCAGGCCCGGCCGGCCTCATGCTTTCCCACCTGCTGGCGAAGTCGGGGATCGAATCCACCGTCGTAGAGGTCCGCAGCCATCAGCAGATCGCCGAAACTGTCCGTGCGGGCATCCTGGAACACGGCTCCGTGAACCTGCTCGTGGAAAGCGGCGTTTCCGACCGCGTGCTGCGCGACGGCGACAGGCATGACGGGATCGAACTGCGCTTCAACGGCGAAAGCCACCGGATCGACTTCAAGGAGCTCGTGGGGGAATCGGTGTGGCTCTACCCGCAGACCGACGTCTTCCTCGACCTCGCCGCACGGCGCAACGACGACGGCGGCGACGTCCGGTACAGCGTCACGGATACCACCGTCCACGACCTCGAAGGCAAACCGAAAGTGTGGTTCACCGACGCCGAGGGCCAGGAATTCGAAATCCAAGCGGACTTCCTCGTGGGTGCCGATGGTTCCCGCAGTCACTGCCGCTTCCAGATCCCCGAGTCCAACCGCACGTGGTACTTCCACGAATACCCCTTCGCCTGGTTCGGCATCCTCGCCCAAGCCCCGCGCAGTTCGGACGAACTGATCTACGCCAATTCCGAGAACGGCTTCGCCCTGATCAGCCAACGCACGGAGAATGTGCAACGCATGTACTTCCAGTGCGACCCCAAGGAAAACGTGGCCGACTGGGACGACGAGCGCATCTGGTCCGAATTCCGCAAGCGCGTCAACGGGAACGGCTTTGAGCTCAAGGAGGGGCCGGTCCTCGAGAAGATGGTCCTGCCGTTCCGCAGCTTCGTCCACACCCCGATCCGCCACGGAAACCTGTTCCTCGCCGGCGACGCCGCCCACACCGTCCCGCCGACGGGTGCCAAGGGCCTCAATTTGGCTCTGCACGACGTCAAGGTGCTCTTCGAAGGCCTCGAATCCTTCTACTCGAACGGATCCAGCGGCCTGCTCGAGTCCTACAGCGACCGCGCCCTGGAACGCGTCTGGAAGGCCCAGCACTTCTCCTACTGGATGACGTCCATGCTGCACACCGTTCCCGGTTCGGACGATTTCGGCCGTGCCCGGCAGCTCGGCGAACTCCATTCCGTGGTCTCCTCCCGGCACGCGCGGGCCTATCTTGCGGAGTCGTACACGGGGTGGCCCGTTCGCGGAGGCCTGGCGACACTGTGAATGCCTGGCGCGGCGAGTATTCGCGTGTCGTCAGGCATTCTCCATGTCGGCGAGAAATTCGCGCGTCGGCCGGTACCGGATGCCCCAACTGGCTTCCCAGACCGCGCCGGGTTCCAGCCAGCGAAGGCCTTCGCCGCTGTTGAAGGCATCGGCCGACGCCGTCATCGGTTCAAGCGCGACGGCGGTGACCATTCCGCCGTCGGTGGCGAACTCCGTGGTGGTGAAGGCTTGGACGTAGCCGAAGGAGGCATCCATAAAAAGCTGCACTTGGCTGCCATCGGGCGCCTCGAGATAGTGCAGGGAGCTTCCATCGTCCTCGCGGCGGACATCGCCCCAGGCATCGTCGAGGTCAACAGCGCCAACCAGCTGTCCCGTGCGGAAATCGTTCCCGGAACCGCTGACGTCCGTGGTGATTCCGCTCGGGTTCAGGCGTTCATCCACCTCGATGTGGGTATCGGCGTTGATGTAGAGCGTGAGTTTTTCCGTCGGCACGCTGCCCAGCCTGAGGAAAGGATGCGCACCGAGCGCGACCGGCGCGGATCGGGATCCGGTATTTTCCAGGCGGTGCGTGACAAATAGGCCGTCCTCCACGAGCTGATAACGGACCGACGTCGACAGCTCGAAGGGGTATCCCGGCTGTGGTGAGACACTGGCGTCGAGCGTCATGCTGTCAGCGGTGTGGGCGCTGACCCCGTAGGGAGTGTGAGTCAGCAATCCGTGCAAGGCATTGCCGTTGTCCGGTTCGGTGATGTCCAGTTGCTGGGCGACGCCGTCGTAGCTCCACGTGCCGCCAGCCACCCGATTGGGCCACGGAACGAGGACCCAGCCCGCGCACCACGGTGGTTGGGCATCGGCGGGATAGTCCTGGACCAGGGCGACGCCGTCGACGTCGAGCTCCCGCAAGCTCGCGGCGACTTCCGTCACCACAACGCGCTGGTGGTGGCCGCCGATGCTGGCCGTGAGTTCAAAGTGTTCGCCCATGGGCGATGCCGCGCGGTGCCGCGGTTCCCGAATAAGCGAGGGTTCCTGATTGGGCGAGGGCGCCTGATTCAGCATGGTCGTCCTGACTAAGGAGTAGGGATAGGGAAAGCGCCGGCGGGGTCCGCCAGGAACTGCGCGAAGGCCAGCTCCGCGGCTCCGATCATCATCAGATCCGAGCCGAGGGCAGCCCGGTAGATCTTTACCTGGCCTGCCGGTCCGTCCATCGCCTGGGATCGGAGCAAGCTGTCCAGTGTCCCTGGAGACAATGCGTGCAAGACGCCGAGGAAACCATCCAGGACGATCGCTTCCGGGTTGAAAGTGTTCACCGCATTCCGCAAGGCGATGCCAAGGTACTCGAGCTGGCGAGCTACTTCCGCGCCAACGGTTTCGCTGCTGTTCGCGCGAAGCGCTTGCTCGAGTTGACCCGCGTCGCCGCCACCCAACCCGGCGAGTTCGAAAAGCGATGACTGGGAGACTTCGGTTTCAAGGCAGCCCGTGGCTCCGCAGTGGCAAGGTTTGCCGGACGAGCGGACAAACGTGTGTCCAAGTTCCCCGGCGTAGCCGGATGTTCCGCGAAGCAACTCCCCGTCGGCGATGATCCCGCCGCCGATGCCGCTGGCGCCGCCGTTGAGGAAGATCAGGTTCTTCTGGCCGGCGCCGGCGCCGAACAGGAGCTCGCCTTCCGCGCCCAGCGATGCGTCGTTGGCCGCGTGGCAGGGGTATCCGGTGGCCTCGCCGAGCATGCGGGCCACGGGCTCATCGCGCCAGCCCAGGTGCGGGGCGTGCCGGACCACGCCGTCGTCGCGGTTGACGAGCCCGGGCACTGCGATGCCCACGCCCATGACCCGGTACGAAGTGTCGAGCTCGGACCGCATTCCGGCGATCACTGCGGCGGCGATGTTCACGGCCTCTTTGGCCGTCGGGATCCGCTCGGTGTCGAAACGGATCTTCTTCTGGACCTTCCCCCCAAGGCCGACAAGGCCGATGGTGACGGCATCGATCTCCGGGTTGACCGCAAGGGCGGCTATGGATGGCCGCGGACGGACGATCGGGCTGGGCCTGCCCACCTGGGCTTCACCGGAAGGTGCCGTCTCGTAGACCACTTCCAAGTTCACGAGTTGCCCTATCAGCGTCCCTACCGTGGACCGGTTCAGGCCAGTCCGCTTGGTCAGCTGCGCGCGGCTGAGACCACCGTTGTGATGGACAAGGGAGGTCAGCAGTGCCAGGTTGTTTCGCCGCGACGGATCGGGCTCGCTGGCGGTGACGGGATTTGGGGTGGGGGAGGGCATCATCGCGACAATATCAGCTCCCAAACACCGTTCGGTCCAGGAAGTCGTTGCGGAACTTTCCGGAGGGATCCAGGCGCTCAGCCAGGGCGATGAAGTCGCCGAAGCGAGGGTACAAAGGGGCGACGGCGGCAGCACCGGCGTCGAACAGCTTGCCCCAGTGCGGCCTCGCCGCGAACGGAGCCAGTTCCGCCTCAAGCAGCGGCAGGATGGCTTCGACCGCGGGCTGGTCCTGGCGCCAGGTGAAGTGCAAGCCGATGCCGTCTCGGCCGTAGTTGGCACTGAGCCAGAGCTCGTCGGCCGCCACCGTGCGGATTTCGCCAATCAGCAGCAGTGGCGTCACGACGTCGGAGAGCCTGCGCATGGTGCGGAGGGCGTCCACGGCGTGTTCGCGGGGGATGAGGTACTCGCTCTGCAGCTCGTCGCCTTGGCTCGGAGTGAATTCCATCCTGAAATGGGCCAGCCGGTCGGAGCACGGCCCGGCAAGGCCGAGCTGCTCGGTGCAGTTACTGCCTGACACGCCGGGAAGGGGGTGCCGGGCTTCCGTTGCCGGGGTGCCGCCGAAGAAATCTGAAGTTTCCGGTGCGGGATCGCCGCTGCGCCGCTTGAGCCACGCTTGGCCCACTGTCTCTCCGCTCCAATCAGTAAAGAGGCTGACGCTATACGCAGAGGAGGTTATCCGGTCGAAATTTTCCAGGACGAGGTCCCAGTTGAGATTTTCGAAGACGCTCTGGGCGACGTCGAAGCTTGGCTGGATGTCCAGGGTCAGTTCGGTGACGATGCCCAGCGCGCCGAGCCCCACCACCATGCCCTCGAAATCCTCGTCGCCGCGGCGTGCGCTGAGAATACTGCCGTCCGCCGTGACCAGTTCGAGGCCCGCGACGGCGGTGGCCAGGTTGCCGTTCGCGTCACCGGACCCATGCGTGGCGGTGGCGACAGCTCCTGCCACCGAAATGTGGGGGAGCGATGCGAGGTTGTGGAGGGCGAAGCCCTGGCGCTGGAGCTCTGCCGCGAGCGTTCCGTACCGCGTACCACCGCTCACGGTGACGGTCATGTTGGCCGCATCCACATTGATGCCAGGATCCAGCTGGTCCAGCACTACGAGTGTGCCGGCCGTGTCCGCGATGGAGCTGAAGGAATGGCGGGACCCGAGCGCGCGGATCTTCTTGGCGCCTGCCACGAGCCCTTGGAGCTCCTCCACGCTGGCGGGATGGGCGAGCTGCGGTGCCTGGTAGCTGTAGTTTCCTGCCCAGTTGCGTTCCGCCACCAGCTGATCAGTCACGGTGAATCCTTCGTTCGAGAGCCTCGCGGCCTATTTGATGTCCACAACAACATAACGTCTGGATAGTCGCTGGGCCAGATCTTTTGCGAATTATTTGAAGGCTGGATGAAAAATCTTGTTAACTCCAAGTGGTTGACATCACAGAGATTCATAATATGTTGGATAGCGAAACAAATCCACAAAACCACCCGGAGCACTCAATGACGATTCAGCCCACCCGTGAAGACAAGTTCTCGTTCGGCCTTTGGACCGTGGGATGGGAGGCGCAGGACCAGTTCGGTTCGGCCACCCGCCCGCCGCTGGACACCGTGGAAGCCATCAACCGGCTCAGCGATCTTGGCGCCTACGGCATCACTTTCCATGACAACGACCTGTTCCCCTTCGGTTGCTCGGCTGCCGATCGCCAGCGCGAAATCGACCGTCTGCAAGGGGCACTCAAGGCCACGGGGATGATCGTTCCCATGGTCACCACCAACCTGTTCAGCCACCCCGTCTTCAAGGACGGCGGTTTCACGAGCAACGACCGCGGCGTCCGCCGCTTCGCCCTGCGCAAGGTGCTGGACAACATCGATCTCGCTGCTGAACTCGGCGCCGAAACCTTCGTCATGTGGGGCGGCCGTGAAGGCAGCGAATACGACGCCGCCAAGGACATCCGCGGCGCGCTGGAGCGCTATCGCGAGGCCGTGAACTTGCTGGGCGACTACGTCACGGACAAGGGCTACAACATCCGCTTCGCGATCGAACCGAAGCCGAACGAACCCCGTGGCGACATCCTGCTCCCCACCCTGGGCCACGCCCTGGCATTCATCGAAACCCTCGAGCGTCCGGAGCTCGTGGGCATCAACCCCGAGACCGGGCACGAGCAGATGGCAGGCCTGAACTTCACGCACGGCATCGCCCAGGCCCTGTACCAGGGAAAGCTCTTCCACATCGACCTCAACGGCCAGCGAAGCATCAAGTTCGATCAGGACCTGGTATTCGGCCACGGCGACCTGCAGAACGCCTTCTCCCTGGTGGACCTGCTCGAAAACGGCGGTCCCGACGGCGGCCCGGCCTACGACGGTCCGCGCCATTTCGACTACAAGCCCAGCCGCACCGAGGACATCGACGGCGTGTGGGACTCTGCGGCCGCGAACATGCAGACCTACCTGCTCCTCAAGGAGCGCGCCAAGGCATTCCGTGCCGACCCCGAGGTCCAGGAAGCTCTCCAAGCCTCACGCGTGGCTGAAATCAACGAGCCCACCCTGAACCCGGGCGAAGGCTACGAGCAGTTGCGTGCGGACAAGTCCGCCTATGAGGACTTCGACGCCGATGCCTACTTTGGCGGCAAGGGCTTCGGATTCGTGAAGCTCCAGCAGCTCTTCATCGAACACCTCCTCGGAGCGCGCTGATCCCGTGGCCGTTGCTTCCTTGAACCTGGTAGCCGGGGTTGATTCCTCTACTCAAAGCTGCAAAGTGGTGGTCCTCGACGCGGAAAACGGTGCACTGGTCCGTTCAGGCCGGGCAAGCCACCCGGACGGAACAGAAGTCCATCCGGACGAGTGGTGGCGGGCGCTTTCCGAAGCGTTCGACGACGCCAGCGGCCTCGCCGATGTCAGCGCACTGTCCGTGGCGGGCCAGCAACACGGGATGGTGCTGCTGGACCGCGACGGCAACGTGGTGCGGCCGGCCTTGCTGTGGAACGACACGCGATCTGCCGGCTCCGCGGAAGACCTCACCGCAGAAGTAGGGGCGGAGGACTTCGCCCGGCGGACCGGGCTGGTGCCAGTGGCTTCGTTCACGATCACGAAGATGCGCTGGATCAGGGACCACGAACCAGAAAGCATGGCCAGGGTGGCCGCCGTCGCGCTCCCCCACGACTGGATCACGTGGCGTCTCCGCGGGTACGGCCCGGCGGGGTCCAGCCCGTTGGGGCCGGACCTGGACGAGCTGACCACTGACCGTTCGGATGCCAGCGGCACCGGCTACTGGAGCCCGTTGACCGGACGCTACGACCTGGACTTGTTCAAACTGGCGTTCGGCCAGGACGCACGGGAAGCCTCGGGCGGGATGGCGACGGCGGCGCCCGGCGTCGTCGTTCTTCCCCGAGTGCTGGGTCCTGGCGAAACCGCAGGCCGCGTGCACCCGGCATGTTTCGGCCGCACCGGCACAAGCAACGCTTCCGAGAACGGAATCCTGCTCGGTGTCGGGGCGGGCGACAACGCCGCCGCAGCCCTGGGCCTCGGAGCCAAACCCGGCGACGTCGTCGTGTCCGTGGGAACCAGCGGCACCGTGTTCGCCGTCGACTCTTCACCCGGACATGATGCGAGCGGGACCGTGGCGGGCTTCGCGGACGCGAGCGGGGAGTACCTGCCGATCGCCGTGACGCTGAACGCCGCCCGTGTGCTCAGTTCGGTTGCGGCAGTGCTCGACGTCGACTTCGACGAGCTGTCCCGGCTCGCCCTCGAGGCCGAGCCGGGCTCGGGAGGTGTGGTGCTGGTGCCGTATTTCGAGGGGGAGCGGACTCCCAACCTGCCTCATGCGAAGGCTAGTTTCCACGGTCTCAGCATCGCCTCCACCACCCGGCCGAACATCGCACGGGCGGCCATCGAAGGCATGCTGTGCGGACTCGCTGGGGGCCTGGACGCGTTGCGTGACCAGGGTGTTCGTGCGGAGCGATTGTTGTTGATCGGCGGCGCAGTGCAGAATCCTGCCGTGCAACGGATTGCGGCCCAGGTGTTCGACCTGCCGGTGGTGGTTCCGAGTCCAGGCGAATACGTTGCCCGCGGGGCGGCCGTGCAGGCGGCGTGGGCGCTCGCCGGGTTCCGCCCGGACTGGCCCGTGGCCCTGGACGCCTCACCCGAGCCGGACTTCCGGGCTTCGATCGGCCAGAACTACCGGAAGGTAAGTGCTCGCGTTGATACCGGCAACTGAACCACTGCTCGTCAGGACACCGCTTGTTGATTCCCTGAACCAGGATCCGGTACCTGCATCGGGCGATCCCGTCCGGTGGGGAGTCATTTCCACCGGACGGATCGCCTCCACCGTCGTCAGCGACCTCGCGCTCCTGCCCGACGCCGTTCTGCAGTCCGTCAGTTCCCGGACCCAGGAAAACGCAGAGGCGTTTGCCGCCGAACAAGGCTTCCAGAGCGCCTACGGTGACGACGGCGGGCTTCCGGGTTACCAGCGTCTGCTCCGGGACCCCGCGGTGGACGTCGTCTATGTGGCAACGCCGCATACGAGCCACTACCTGGTGGCGAAGGCGGCACTCGAAGCCGGGAAGCACGTGTTGTGCGAGAAACCGTTGACCATCAATGCCCGTGAGGCGGCCGAATTGGTCCGGCTGGCGAAGGATAGAAGCCTCTTCCTGATGGAGGCAGTGTGGACCCGGTTCCTGCCCAGCGTGCAACGGGCGGCGGAAATCATCGCATCCGGCGAACTCGGCGAGATCCGGTGGGTGCAGGCTGACCTCGGATTTCCGGCGCCATACAATCCAGAATCCCGGCTGTGGAGGCGCGAAGACGGGGGAGGCGCCCTGATGGATGTGGGTGTATATCCCCTGACGTGGGCGCTCTTTAGCCTCGGGCGTCCCGACTCGATCACGGCTACGGCTCATCTCACCGATGGCGGAGTGGATTCCGAGACTGCACTGACGCTGTCCTATTCCTCCGGTGCACAAGTCCAGGCCATGACGTCGTTGACCGCGGCAACCCCGCAAACGGCCATCGTACGCGGCACGAAGGGCATGCTCCGCTGCAACGCACCGCTGTTCAATCCAAGCGAGCTGACCATTATCTCCAGCTCCGGCGAGCAGCGGCTGGAGAAATTCACCCCGGTCGGCCGTGGCTACACATACCAGTTACGTGAAGTGATCCGCTGCCTGCAGCAGGGCCTTCTCGAGAGCCCCACGATGCCTTTGGCAGATACCTTGACCACCATGTCCCTGCTGGATGAAGCACGCAGCCAAGCGGGAATCAGCTACTCGGGGGAGTAGGGGGCGCGAGCCCTCGGCGTGACTTTTTGTCAGAGCCGGCCGATACGGTTTGTCGCATGGATCGTCGCAAGGCCCGACACCAGATTCGGTGTCGGGCCTTCTCCATGCGATCCGGGGCGGTCAGTCGCCGTAGATCACTGAGCGATGCCCCATCGCCACGGCGACGATCACGAGCTGAGCCTCCTGAATCGCCACGATCACGCGGTAGTCCCCCACCCGGTAACGCCAGAACCCGGCCATGTTGGCTGTTAGCGCCTTCCCCCGGCTCCGCGGGTCATCCAGGGTGCACACCTCATCCAGGTATGTGAAAACGCGGCGCAGCATGGCCCGGTCGATCTTCCGGGCGGTCTTGTCGAAGTCTGCAGAGGTGTGCAGGCTCCACTGGCTCAAATGCCAAGCTCTTTCCTCAGCTCATCGGCCGGGCGCGAGGGCCGACCGGCCTCAACCCATGCCTTGACTGCGGCGATGTCCTGGGCCGTCTCGTACTCCTCCAGCGCCTCGGCATCGCCAACGCTGATCACGACGGCGGCCAAGCGGCCGTTGCGGGTCACGCCGATGCGCTCACCGCCGTAGCTCACCCGCCCCACCACGTCGGCCAGATGGTTTCGAAGCTCCCGGGTGCTTACTTCACTGGTCACGGTTTCCATATCAACCATGATACTCCTTTCGTGTACTCTGCGTATATTGTGTACACCCAGGGGGGTATCCCGCGCGCCAGAAGCCGAAGGATCACGGGTGCTGCCGTTCCTGCACGAAGGAGACATACACGGCTCGGAGAAGCTTGGCGTAGGCAAGCTACCCGGAAGCGGCATCCAAGTCCTCGGTGCCCGTCGCGCGCAATTCGTCAACCTGGCGAGTGGACTCTTCGAGAGAACCAAGAACGTCTGGGACGGGTGGTTGCCACATGCCACGATCGATGTACGGCAGCACGGACCCGGCTACCCAAGTGTCGTATAGAGCATAGTCAGCGTGCGCCTCGTCCAAGGCGTCCACCGCGCTACCTCGCGGGAACGGTGCTTCCCGTCATGCCCGAACGGCTGCTTCGGGATTGCTCATCATCATCGGTACCAGAACGTGATGATGTTGTCGTCGAGGTCGGTGATGCCGCCGGGGCTGCCCCCTGGTGTTCGGTGGCGGAGGCCTGCGGTCCCATCCTTGAGCTTGTCAAACAGAATCCCGGAGGAAACATGTCCGCCACGCCGTCGCCCGGAAGAGTGGGCGATGTCCGCAGGCAGAATCTGGCACTTGTTCTCGCCGGGATCCAGAGGAACGGTGGGGCCATGCGCGCCCAGCTTGCCGCGGAAAGCGGTCTGACGAAGGCTTCCGTTTCTAGCCTCATCACCGACCTGCTCGAATCCGGCCTGGTGCGGGAAACAAGTGTCACCCACGACGGCGAACGCGGACGGCCCGGAACCGGCCTTGTCCTTAATACGGCCCGCGGTGCCCTGGCAGCGGAAATCAATGTGGACTATCTCGCGGTGGGAGTCTTGGATTTCACAGGGGAACTGACCTTCCACGAAACCCTTGAACGGCACAACCGTGGAAGCCAGCCCTCCGACATCCTGACTCTCCTCGTCGCCATGGCGCAGCGGGCGGCAACAAAGGCGGCGGGCGACGGCGTCGAGCTTCTTGGTGGGGAACTGACCGTGCCTGGGCTGGTGGATACGGAACGCAACGTGGGCTGGCCGCACCAAACCTGGGCTGGGCAGACGTCGAGCTCTCGGAAGGGCTGCCCAAGCTCCTGCCCGAAGCCCCCTTCGGAATGACCCTCTCGAACGAGGCCAATAGCGCCGCGCTCGCGGAACTCTGGTTTGGCCACGGCGCAGATCACGGCACAAGCAACCGGTTCCGGGATTTCCTGTATATCTCCGGCGAAATAGGCGTTGGTGGCGGGCTGGTCATCGATTCCCAGATCTTCTTCGGCCCGCAAGGTCATGCCGGTGAGGTCGGGCATGTGGTGGTGCATCCCGACGGCCCGTTGTGCGCCTGCGGCGGCCACGGTTGCCTTGAGACGTTCGCGGGCCAGGAGGCCATATATTCCGTTGCGGGAATAGAACAGGATTCATCTTCCCAGCAGATGAACCAGTTACTGAGCCGCGTTGCCGACGGCGATGAGCGCGCCGTGTCCGGGGTGGAACAGGCGGGGCACTACCTCGGAATCGCGGTTGCCTCGACGGCGCGGGTGGCGAACATTTCCGCCGTCGTGCTCGGGGGTCATTTCGCTGTACTTGAGCAATGGATCGCTCCCGCGCTGCGCCGGAGCTTGGACCACCACGCACCGGGACTAATTCCGGAAGGAAATCTGGCCTTCTCCGGACTGGGGCCGACCGGGGCCCTCAGGGGCGCCGCGGCAACCTCAGTCCGGAGAATATTGGGCCAGGCCTACGAACTGATTCCCTGAACCTCCGCGAGCGGGGAAGCCAAAGCGGTCAGTTCCACGAGTTCCGGCCGTGCAACAGTGCTTTCGATCGACACCGCTGAGCCACTGTGGGCAGATGCCAACACAGATTCCATGACCTCCAGCGCATGGAACGCCAATTGGCCGCCAGCACGTGGTTCGGCCCCGGCCGGGGTTGCGGCGAGATCGGCGATGCCGAAGCCCCGGCCCGAATGGATATAGCCGGCCGAGACCGGAAGGGTCTGCCAGGAGTCGGCGCCGAGGGTGAAAAGCTCAACGTCGCCGTCGAAGTGGTTCGGATCAGGAACTACAAGGGACCCTGCGGCACCGTGGATCTCGATGTTGGGCGACTTGGTTTTCACCGCGTCGAAGCTCATCACAAGCGTGGACAAGGCGCCGGAGGCATGGACCAGGACCCCCGTCACGTGCGAATCGATGGTCACCGGAATCACCTCGCCCTCGCGCGGGCCCGAACCGATGGTGCGCGAGTCCCGTGTGTGGCTTGCTGCTCCGATGACCGAGACCACCGGACCCAGCAGCGTGACGAGTGCACTCACGTAATAGGGGCCCATGTCCAGCAGCGGTCCGCCGCCGGGTTGGTAGTAGAAATCCGGGTTGGGGTGCCAGCGCTCGTGTCCCGGCGTCACCATGGTTGCCGTGGCCGAGATCGGCGCACCGATCAGGCCGTCGTCGATCGCTTTGCGGGCGGTCTGGATCCCGGTGCCGAGCACCGTATCCGGCGCGCAGCCGACAAGGACGCCGGCCTCCCGCGCCGCGTCGAGCACTTGCCGTGCCTCGGCGGTCGTCGCTGCGAGCGGCTTTTCCCCATACACACTCTTGCCGGCGGCGATCGCCTTCAAAGCGACCGGCGCATGCGCGGCCGGGATGGTGAGGTTAAGGACGAGCTCGACGTCGTCAGCCGCCAGGAGCTCGTCGACGGTCACCGCGCGGACGCCGTCGTAGGCGTCTGCCACCGCTTGCGCGCGTGCGGGATCGAGATCGGCCACGGCCACCAAGTCGATGGCCTCCAGCCGGCGGAAGTTTGTGAGGTACTGGGCGATGATGGCGCCGCAGCCAATGATTCCTACTCTTAACGGCTTGCCCAAAGCATGCCCCTTTCGATGATCGTGCGGACGTTGCTGTCCTGGAGGATTTCCACCCGGTGTCCGGGGGTGCAGACGAAGATCCGGCCTTCGGCCCACTGCCGCGTCCAGATGGCGGGTGAGGTGACTTCCCGGTTCCATTGGTCCCATTCGCGGACCTGCTGGGTGGTGGTGGCGAGGACGTCGATGTAGTCGTCCGAGAGGACCCAGTACTGCTCGGTGACCAATTCAAAGTCGCTGATCCCCTGCGTGATGGGATGGCTGGCGGCAGCCGGGAGCATGTTCACCGTGTACGGCACGTAGTTGTCCGACTGCTCGCCGATGCGTTCGTCCGGATGTTTGCCGGGATGGCAGGCGAACTGGCCGCCGATCATGTGCAGGTAGTCCGAGTTGTTCCGGTACGAATCGGCGATCCCGCCGTGCCAGCCGGCAAGACCCGTGCCGTTTTCGACCGCGGCACGGAGTCCCTCGAATTCGTCCTTCTCAATCGTGGACATGGTCACGCATTGCACGATCAAGTCCACGCCCGCCATATATGCCGAATCGGCATATACCTTGGGGGATTCCTCCATCCGGACGTCAAAGCCGTTGTCCTTGAGGAAGGGGATAAAAAGTTCTGTGGCCTCGAATGGCTGATGGCCATCCCAGCCGCCACGGACCACGAGGGCGGTCTTCTTGTTAGTCATGGTTTCCTTTGCTTAGAAATACGGCCGGATAAAACGAATGGTCAGCGGCTTGAGAATGCTGCGTCGAAGGCGGCGGCCGGCGGGGCGATAGCGGCGAGTTCCCGGACCATGGCCAAGGATTGCGGCGCTCCCACGAGTCGGTCCATGCCGGCGTCTTCCCACTCGACGCTGGTTGGCCCCTCGTAGCCGATGGCATTAAGAGTCCGGAAGATCGGCTCCCACTTCACGTCCCCATGGCCTGCGGTGACGAAGTCCCAGCCCCGGCGCGGATCCGCCCATGGCAAGTGGGATCCGAGCCGGCCATTGCGGCCATTGAGCTGGCGGATAGATTCCTTGACGTGCATATGGAAGATCTTCGGCGCGAAATCCTGGAGGAACATCAGCGGATCCAGGTCCTGCCAGATGAAGTGGGATGGATCGAAGTTCAGCCCGAAGCTCTCCCTGTGGCCGACGGCTTCCAGGGCACGCTTTGCGGTCCAGTAGTCGTAGGCGATCTCGGAGGGGTGGACTTCCAAGGCGAAGCGGACCCCCACTTCGTCGAACACGTCGAGGATCGGGTTCCAGCGGTCCGCGAAATCCTGGTAGCCACGCTCGATCATCGCCTCCGAGGCGGGCGGGAACATGGCCACTGCTTTCCAGACGGAGGAGCCCGTGAAACCCGTGACGGTCTTGACTCCGAGCCGTGCCGCGGCCCGTGCCGTCATCTTCATGGCCTCCGCAGCGCGTTGACGCACCCCTTCGGGATCACCCTTGCCCCAGACATCATCCGACAGGATGTCCCGGTGGCGCTCATCGATGGGATCGTCACACACCGCTTGCCCAGTGAGGTGGTTGGCGATCGCAAAGACCTTAAGGCCGTTCTTCTCAAGGATGTCGAGGCGTTCCTGGACGTAGCCGTCGTCAATGGAGGCCCGGTAGGGGTCCAGGTGATCGCCCCAGCAGGCGATTTCCAGCCCGTCGAAGCCCCATTCGCCGGCAAGCCGGGCGACCTCTTCGAAGGGCAGATCGGCCCACTGGCCGGTGAATAGTGTGATGGGCCTTTTCATCGGGGTTCCCTCCTAGACTTTCTGCCAGCGGCTGGATTCTGCGGCGCTGCCTTCCACGGCGGCAAGGACCTTTTGCACTTGCAAGGCGTCCGCGAACGACGGCGAGGGCTGCTCGCCTGCGCCGATCGCCGTTACGAGGTCCACCACTTGGTGCGTGAAACCGTGTTCGTATCCGAGGCCATGTCCGGTAGGCCACCAGTTGCCTGCGTAGGGGTGTTCGGGCTCGGTGACGAAGATCCGGCGGAACCCGGCGTCGGGGGATTCGGCGGCGTCGTAGAAGGACAAGACGTTCATCTCTTCGAAGTCGAACGCGAGGGATGCCTTGGTGCCATTGACCTCGAGGCGCATGGCGTTCTTCCGTCCCAGCGCGAAACGCGTCGCTTCGAAAACCCCGACGGCGCCCGCGGAAGTAGCGCCGCCGTCGAACCTTGCGGTGAAAATGGCGGCGTCATCGACGGTGACCGTGCCACGCGGCGCATCCGCGCCGACGTCGCCATGGCCGCCGAGTCCCACGAGGTCACCGGCCAACGGCCGCTCGTGGACGAAAGTTTCCAGGAGCGCGGAAACGCCCGTGATCTGCTGCCCGGTGACCCACTGCGCGGCGTCGATGCTGTGCGCTCCGATGTCGCCCAAGGAACCGGACCCGGACTTGGACTTGTCCAGCCGCCAGGTCATGGGCGCGTTTTCGTCGCTGAGCCAATCCTGCAGGTACTGCGCCCGCACGTGCCGGATGTTTCCCAAACGGCCCTGCTCGACCATCCGCTTGGCGAGGGCCAACGCGGGGGTGCGGCGGTAGCTGAAGCCGCACATCGAGAACACGCCGCGAAGAGCTGCGGCCTGGGCGGCTTCGGTCATGCGCTCCGCTTCCGCGACCGAATTGGCCAGGGGTTTTTCGCAAAGCACGTGCTTGCCGGCTTCGAGGGCTGCGATCGCGATCTCGGCGTGCGTGTTGCCCGGGGTGCAGATGTCGATGAGGTCGATGTCGTCCCGTTCGAGGAGCCGGCGCCAGTCAGTTTCCACCGATCCCCAGCCGAGCTTGCCCGCGGCCGCCCGGACGCCGTCGTCGTTCCGGCCGCACAGCGCGGTGAGCTGGGGGTCCAACGGGAGATCGAAGAACCGCGGCGCTGTCCGCCAGGCGTGGGAGTGGGCGGCACCCATGAATGCGTAGCCGACCATGCCGACGCGCAAGGGCTTTGCGGTGGTCATTGTGTTCCTTTCGTGAATTTCAAGAGAGCGATGGCTATTTGCTGAATCCGGCAGTCAACCCGCTGAGCAGTTGGCGGCGGGCCACCACATAGATGACCAGCAGCGGCAAGGTGGCGAGCACCACGGAAGCCAGCACGGCGGGGATGTTCACGCTGAATTCGCCTTGGAAGGTCCACAAGGACAGCGGAAGCACGCGGGTGGACGGACTCTGGGTCAGGATCAGCGGGAAGAGGAAGCCGTTCCAGACTCCTAGCGCGTTGTAGATGCCTACGGTCACGACGGCGGGCCGCGTCATGGGCAGCGCGAGTCGCCACATCATGGCCCAGTCCGAGCAGCCGTCGAGTCGCATGGACTCGAACAGCTCGTTGGGGACATCGCGCATGAAATTGCTCAGGATGAGGACGGAAATGGGAATGGCGAACGCGATGGAGGGGAGGATCAGCGCCAACAAGGTGTCATAGAGATGGGCTTTGGTGATCATCCAATAGATGGGGATGATCGTGGCGTGCAAGGGGATCGCCAGGCCCAGGAGGAACGTGTTGTTCGTCCACGTCAGGAAGCGGCCCTTGCCCCGGACGATCGCGTAGGCGGCCATGAACGAGACGAAGAGTGCCGGTACAACGCTGCCCACTGTGACGATCAGGCTGTTGGCGAAGTACATGGCGAAGTCGTTGTCCAGGACCAACTTGTAGTTGTCCAACGTCGGCTCGGTGGGCGGCATCATCGGGTTCGAGGTGAAGAACCCGGCTTGGTTCTTCAGGCTGGTCACCACCACGTAGTAGATGGGAACGATGATGATCGCCAGCCAAAGCCAGCCGCCCAGGCCACCGAGGTAGTTGGGACGGAAGCGTCCTGGCCCCTTGGCCCGTTTTGCTCGGGGGCCATGCTTGTGGCCTTGCTTGTTGCTTAGCGCGGTGCGCCTTGCCGGCGGTGCGGGAATCTGGGTTGTGGAAGCCATCAGGCACCTTCCAATTGGCTTGCGTTGCGGTTCTTGCCACCGAGTCTTTGCAGGAGGAGGGCCAGGGCAAGGCCGATCACCACGAGGATGACGCCCAGGGCGCTCGCCGCTCCCATGTCGTTGGCCTTGAAGCCGGTCAGGTACATGTGCAGCGGTAGCAGCCGCGTGGAGTAGCCGGGGCCTCCGCCGGTGAGGACGAAGACGAGATCGAAGTAGGCCAGTGAGCCGACCACCATGAGGGTGGAGGACGTGATGATGGTGTACTTCAACTGGGGCAAGGTGATGGCGAAGAACTGCTGGACGCGCCCGGCGCCATCGATTTGGGCTGCTTCATACAGCGACGCCGGGATCTGGCGTACGCCGCCTTGGTAGATGAGCGTGTGGAACGGGACAAACTGCCAGGCGATGACGAAGACGACGACGAACAGCACCAGATCCGAGTTGCCGAGCCAGTCCTGGGCCAGGAATGGAAGGCCCAAGCCCGGGCCAAGGCCGAAGTTCGGGTCCAAGAGGGCCTTGTAGGCGATGGCGACGGCCGCGGAGGACAGCAGCAGCGGCACGAAGTAGAGGACGGCGAGGGCAGCGCGGTATTTCTGGGATGCGGACGTGAAGACCCCGAGGAGCAAGCTGATGGGAGCCTGGACGATGAACGAGAAGAACATGATCTTGGCGGTGACCCACAACGCATTGCCGGTGACGGGATCAGTGAGGACCGTGGTCCAGCTCGACAAGCCGTCCAGCTTGATTTCGCCCAGCCCGTCCCATTTGGTGAAGCTGAGGAAGAGCACGCCGAAGAGCGGGATGATGGCGAAGAGGAGGAAGAAGACGAGGGCTGGTGCGGCCAGCCACCCCGACGGGCCCTTTTCAAGGACCCGCCGGGAAGAACCGGTTGAGGTAGACACTGGTTACTTTCCGATCGTGGCGTTCATGGTTGAGACGAACTGATCGGGGCTGATCTTCTTCAGGAAGATCTGGTCCAGGTTCGCCAACATGGCGTCTCCCTGGGCAGGGCTGAGGGCCTGGTCCCACGAGAGGGTGAAGCTGGGTGCGTTCTTGGCCATGCCGTACACGTAGCTCAGGAAGTCCTTGTCCGGCGATGCGGCCAGCTTGCTTTCGATGCCCGTGGTCACGGGAACGGCTCCGGAATCGATCAATGCCTGGGTGTCGGCGTCGGTGAACATTCCGCTCTTGACGTAGTCGAGCGCTGCCTTCTTCTGGCTGTCAGTTGCCTTCGAAGAGATCGACCAGAAGTTGGAGGGGTTGCCCACGACATTGGCCGGATCGCCCTTGCCGCCGGAAACGGCGGGGAAGGTGACGTAGCCAAGCTTGCCGTTCTTGACGAAGTCCGCGGCGTCCTTCTTCATGCTCTGGTAGATCCAGCCACCCTGCAGGATCATCGCGGCCTTGCCGGTGTAGAGGAGGGCCTGGTCCGCGTTACTGTCGGCGGCGATGGAGGAGAAGCCGTTGGCGAATCCGCCGGCGTCCACCAGGTTCTGGATCTTGCTCAGGGCTTCATTGACCGCGGGATCGGACCAGGCGCCGGGCTTGTTGGCGGCGATGTTCGCGAAGACGTCGGGTCCGCCGATGCGCTCCACCAGGTATTCAAGCCACATCAGGTCTGGCCACTTGGACTGGCCACCCAGGGAGAAGGGAGCGATGCCTGCTGCCTTGAACTTCGGTACCAGGGCCATCAGTTCATCCCAGGTCTTCGGAGCCTGGGCGCCGATCTTATCGAAGACTTCCTTGTTGTAGTACAGAACGACGGGCTGCACGTTGTTGTTGGGCAGGGCATACGTCTTGCCGTCGATCACGCCGTTCTTGAGCACGGACGGCAGGTAGCGGTTCTTGACATCGGGGTTTGACGATACGAAGTCCGAAAGGTCGGCCACTTGGCCGGCGTCGACATAGGATTTCAGGACGCCGCCGCCCCAACCGTAAATGAAGGTGGGTCCTTGCCCGGCGCCGACGGCGGTGCGCACCTTGGTCTTGTACGCGTCGTTCGCGAAGAAGTCGAGCTTGACGGCCTCGTCCGGGTGGGCTTTGTTCCATGCATCGATGGACTTCTGGAGTACGGGCTGGTTACCGCCCGTAAGGCCCCACATGGTGGTCGAATCGGCGTTGCCTGCCGAACTTGCCGGTCCACTTGATCCGCAGGCTGCGAGGGAGATCGATACGGCCGCAGCAGTGACGGCGATCGCTGCTGAACGCAACGTGAGTTTTACCATTTGCAATTCCATTCGTCCTCCGGGCTCGACGCTGATTGCCCGGCTATTGGTGTCGGGAGTCCGGCCTTCGGGGAGCGAGGCTGTACTGCCGCTGAATATGCTTGAGCCGAATCTTCGAAATATTTCGATAAACTTTTCGGTCCGTTAGGCAAATTTAGCTGTGGCGTGGGTCACCGTCAAGGCGATTTGGACATAAAGTTCAACTCTTTTACGAAATAGAGATTGACTCTGTCTGCCTTGCCGCCCAGACTTGTGACAACGAAATATTTCGAAAGAGTTGAGGATCCATGGCTAGCAATGAACGTCCCGCCAAGGTGACATTGGCTGCCATTGCCCGGGAGGCGGGAGTCTCGATGCCGACAGTCTCGAAGGTCGTCAATGGGCGCGAGGACGTTGCCGCCGGCACGCGTGCCAAAGTTCTGACCGCGCTGGAGCGGACGGGATATAAGTCCCCGCTTCAGCGAAAGAACGTCGCCGACCGCCGGCCCGTGGTGGAGGTTGTGCTCGACACCTTGAACTCGGCGTATGGGGTGGAAGTGCTCAATGGCGTGCTGGAGCACGCGGCCGCCTCCGACGTCGAAGTACTGCTCAACATCACCGGCCAGCAATCGGCGTCGACGCTGAGCCCCGAGCAGAGGGCGCAGCGAATCGTCGACGAAGGCCGCAGTGGCATGATCGTGGTGACCTCGGCGTTCAGTTCGGCCCAGTTGGATCCATTTCGACGGCGGCAGATACCTATCGTTGTCATCGACCCGCTCAACCCCCCGCCGGGTGACGTGGTCAGCGTCGGCGCCAGCAATTGGGCCGGGGGCAAGGCCGCCACGGCCCACCTGCTGGATCTAGGGCACCGCAGGATTGCCTACCTGGGTGGGCCGGAAGCGGCCGAGTGCAACCAGGCCCGGCTGCACGGCTACATGGCCGCGCTGATGGCGAAAGGGGTGCCCGTCGAGGAGCGCTACATCCTGTCGGGACCCTTCCGCTCCGACAACGGTGTGGCGGGAATGAAAACCCTGCTTCAACTCGAAGAGCGCCCAACGGCAATCTTCGCCGCAAGCGACAGTATCGCCTTGGGCGTGCTCGCCGAGGCGCGTCGGCAAAAGATCCGCATCCCGGAGGACATCAGCGTGGTGGGATTCGACGGGACCTACCAAGCGGAGGAATCGGTCCCGCCACTGACGTCCGTATCCCAGCCGCTGCAGGAAATGGGCCGCGCCGCCCTGCGATTTGTCCTGCGCCAAATGCGGGGTGACGCGGTGGACTCTCGGCGGGTGGAACTCGCTACGCACCTCGTAGTCCGCGAATCCACGGCGCCGCTGGCGTAGGCGCACTGGATCGGCGTGGACGTTGCGAGGGGGTCAGTGGTGTGTGCCGCTCCGCTTGAATCTTCCAGGAACCTCGACGTAGTAGACAGACCCCGCGGCAGGAAAGAAGAAGCGGTGCCCTGCGTGTCGGATTGGCTGGTAGTCGTGGCCGAAGGGGTCATGCACCGTGACTCGTTCGAGGTGATCCACGCGGGTGAGGAGGTTATTGACTTCCTGGAGCGTCGCCGGGTGGGTTACTTCGCCGTCCACCTCCAAGACCCACGGTGCGTCCGTGGTCCTGCCGGCATGTTCGAGGTAGAGCATTTCAAATAGTCCAGCAAGGAGGGCTTCCAGCGTTGTCGGGTAGAACCGCTGCAGGGGATGGGTCTGCATGTTCCTATGCTGGTTGTTCGTCCATGCTTGGCGGAGCCAGTTGAATTCCACCGTTCCCAATGAGGGGCCTAGACGCAGGTGCCTATCCTTATCCATGGTCAGGCGGTAGTTGTTTCCGGCTCGGTCAAGAATGCATGCTGCTTCGTCAACGTATTCCAAGTCTTTGAGCATGGCGGCCTCGGACGGATAGTACGAGAAGTCACCGCCCTCATCGACCACCACATAGTCGTTTGGACGCGTGCCCGGAACCGTAGTGTCGGGTGCCGTTCCGTTGGTAAAGCCAATGCGCTTCATGATTACGTCAGCTCCTGCGGAGGACCAGTCCACAGCCCGGGTGGCCATGAATTCTTCCCTCGATCAGATCACCGAAAGGACCCGCCACCGGCGGTCTTTATGGTTTCCATATGCGGCAGGGCTGAGATTTAGCACTCTCTTAACAGCTGGACACTTTCGGCGAGGACTCCTTGACGTACAGACAAGGCACCGCGGGTTCTGCGTCAGGCGATGGCGGAATTGACCCGCAGCGGCTGTAGCGTCGAAGCCCTCAAAGTGGCGCCGGCCATTATCGCGAGTGGGGCCTCAGCGTTACGCGCCCGAGTGCTGGAGCTCTCGTCCGTGGGGGCTGATCTCGACATAGTAGATCGATCCCGCGCCCGGGGCGAGGTGCCGGTGGGTCTGGTGGCGGACTGGCCGGTATTCATGGCCGAAAGGGTCCCGCACCGTGGCCTGTTCAAGGTGATCCAGCCCCGCTAGGAGCCCATCGACGTCCCTCAGCGTCGCCGGGTGCGTTTCCTCTCCACCTACACGCAGCACCCAGGGTGTCCCGTTGGCATTCCGGGCGCGTTCGAGGGTAAGGGTTTCAAACAGTTCGGCCACGAGGGCCTCGCGGGTTGCCGGGAAGAAGCGCTGCAAACGATGCGCCGGCAGATTCCGGTGCCGGTCGTTCATCCATGCCTGGCGCAGCCAGCTGAATTCCACCGGACCGAACGAGGGGCCAAGACAGAGGTTCCTGTCTTTATCCAGGGTGAGCCGGCAGTCGTTGCCTTCCCGGTCAAGGACGCAGGCTGCTTCGTCCACGTACTCAAGGTCTTCCAGCATCGCCGGCTCGGACGGGTAGTAGATGAACTCTCCGATGTCATCGACTACAACGTAATCTTTTGGACGCGTGCCCGGGACCGTGGCATTGGATGCCGTTCCCTTGATCAGGGCAATCGGCTTCATGGTGAATTCATCTCCTGCGGAGGACCCGTCCACGGCCCCGTTGGCCGTGAATTCCTCCCTTTCATCACATCACCAAACGAGGCGTCCTCCCGGATCTTAATGGGTTCCATATGCCGGCAGTCACAGATTTAGCACTCTCTTAACGGGCAAGGCTCGAGCAAATAGGGGCAGGCATGTCAGACTTCGACCATGAGTATCGAGCACTGGTGGCCGAAGCTGAAGCCGTCCACCCAAAAATGGCTGATAGAGAACAACGGCGACGCGGTGTCCTCCGATGTGGTCGCCGAGATCACCCAAGTTGGAGGCGTCATTACTTCCGATGCGTGGTGGGTTGGTGAGAGTGGGCCTTCGGGGCTCTACCTCTCGGACGAGGCAGTCGACTGGATCGAGGCGGTAGCGAACGGCGAGGTGCCCGAGCGGCCCTGACAACACCGCCGTGAGGTCACCTCGCCGCCGTGGTTAGCCAACGTGGACCCACGGGCGCCGGCTGACGTCGGGTTCGGCTTCACGCAGGACTTCCCTGGTGACCGGGGCGATCTCTCCTTCGCCGAGGAACAGGAAGCGAAGGAGATTGATGACCGGGTTGCCTTCGGTCCAGCGGAAGTAGATGTGCGGCATGAGGCCGGTCACGTCGCGGATGTGCAGCAGCACTGAGGCGATGGTGTTGGGGACCACGGGGCCGTGGACTTCGAGGATCTGGTGTCCGTGCCGAACCACGCCACGGACTTCGAGTGCCGTTTCGAAGTCGGAGGAATCGTCCACGATCACTTCCAGGAAGAGCGCCTGGTAATCCACCGGAATGTGGCTGACCTCGATGGCTGAGGTGAGTTTGTCCCGGTAGGCCTCCGCGGTGAGGCGGAGAGGTTCGTGGGCGATGAGCGCGATCGGGCCGCTCAGGTTGGTGGACATGAATTCCAGTGCCTGGCGGTCCAGATGGACGTGGGTGGCGTGCAGTTCAAAGGAGCGCCGGATCCTGGAAAGCAGGGAGATTACAATGATCCCCACGATAAAGATCGCGGCGATCCGGATGCCTTCCGGACGTTCGAAGATGTTGGCAATGGTGGTGTAAATAAACACTATGGCGATGATGCCGAATCCGACCGTGCGCTTGCGCTGCCTCAAGCGGCGCGCGGAGAGGGTCACCGCCACGGCTGCCGATGTCATCAGCACCAACACGCCGGTCGCGTACGCGCCACCCTGGGCGTCGACGTCGGCATTGAAAAGGAACGTGATCAGGAACCCGATGAGGGTGAACACCAACACCAGTGGGCGTACCGCCCGGGCCCATCCCGGTGCCATTCCATATCGCGGCAGGTACCGCGGGACCAGGTTCAGCAGCCCGGCCATGGCGGAGGCGCCTGCGAACCACAGAATGGCGATGGTGCTGAGGTCGTAGACAGTGCCGAACCCCACGCCGAGATATTGGTGCGCCAGGAATGCCAGGGCGCGTCCATCGGCCTGGCCGCCGGGCTGGAATTCCTTCTCCGGAATTAGCACCACGGTGGTGAAACTGGTAGCGATCAGGAATGAACTCATGATGACTGCTGCCGTGGTCAGGAGGCGGCGGGTTCCCTTGATCCGTCCGGCAGGGTTTTCCTCGGTGTCCGAAGCGCGTCCGCGGATCTGGGGCATCACTGCGACTCCGGTCTCGAATCCGGACAGGCCCAGGGCGAGTTTGGGAAAAACGAGCAGGGCGATGCCGACCACCATGAGCGGGTTTCCGTGCGACGTCGACAGGGCATGCCACCAGTCGCCTACTGCGACCGGATGGGCGAACACCTCGACAAAGGTTGAGAAGACGACCACGACGTTGAGGCTCAGATAGACGATGACGAGGACCACGGCCACGCCGATGGCTTCCTTGAATCCACGCAGGAATACGGCGGCCAGCAGGGCGAGCAGGAACAAAGTAACCAGGATGTTCTGTCCCTGCAGCCAGCCCGGGGCGAGCGGATTCTGGATCGCGTGGGCCGTGGCATCCGCGGCCGAGAGGGTCATGGTGATCATGAAGTCCGTTGCGGCGAACCCGAGGAGAACGAGGACGAGGATCTTCCCTCCCCAGCGTGGCAAGAGGCGCTCAAGCATGGCAATGGATCCCTCGCCGCGGTGGCTTTCCCCGGCGACGCGGTGGTACACGGGCAGGGCGCCCAGCAGCGTGACGGCCACCAGGACGATGGTGGCCAAGGGGGAGATCACTCCCGCAGCCAAGGCTGCGATGGCCGGCTGGTAGCCGAGGGTGGAGAAATAGTCGACGCCGGTGAGGCACATGACCTGCCACCACGAATGCTTCTTCAGATGGGGATCGCCCACCGCGCCGGGGCCTTGGTGCGATCCTTTGGAGTCCTGCAGTCCGAACAACAGCCATGTCCGCAAGGAGGCCATACCGCCGGGCCGTGGCGCCGAAGGATCAGCCGGGGGCCTGCTCAAGGTAGTCATGGTGTCCTTTCCGCGCGACGCGCAGGCACCGCGATCATTGCTGAACATAGCACCGACTACAGATGTTTTCGCTGGTTGAATCCGATCTTGATGAATCCTTAACGTCGACTTCCCGGAATCCACCCCCCACCCGTTAAGAAGCCGTCAAGATTCGGCCTTGGGGTGTTAAGGAACCATCAGGAACCGATTTTCGCCGCCTGCCAAGGAGTTGACTGGCAGCAGCCCCGCAAACGGGGCGCGGATGAAAGGACGTTCCAGTGGCCGACGTGGCTGTTGTGGGGATCTTTGTGGTGTCCATGGGGATCGTGATGTGGATTGCCCACCTTCTGGGCAAAATTGTCGACGGCGATGGGCCGGTGAACGGGCAGTGAGCGCGGACGCCGTGATGTGGTTGGTCCTGTTCATCGCAGGGCTGTGTCTGTTCGGCTACCTGTTGGCCGTGTTGATCCACCCGGAAAAGTGGTGATGACGGATGGTTTTCAGTATTGCCTCCTTCGTCACCCAGGTGGCCGTTCTGCTTTTGTTGCTGATCTTGGTGCACAAGCCGTTGGGCGTCTACCTTGCCCGCGTGTTTGAGGGCAAGAAATCGACCCGTGTGGAGCGGTTGTTCTACCGGCTATCCGGGGTGGACCCAAACACCGAGCAGAGATGGTCCATCTACCTGCGCAGCGTGCTGGTCTTCTCCGCCGTGTCCATCCTGGTGGTGTTCCTGCTCCAGCGGCTCCAAGGCGTGCTGCCCGGAAGCAATTCATTGCCTGGCGTAGATCCGTGGACGGCCATGAACACGGCCATTTCCTTCGCGACGAACACCAACTGGCAGGTGTACACCCCTGAGACCACCATGGGCATCTTCGCGCAGATGTGTCTGCTTGCCGTGCAGAACTTCCTGTCAGCCGCGGTTGGAATCGTGGTGGTGGTCGCCCTGATCCGCGGCATCGCCAGAACCCGGACGGACAAGCTAGGGAACTTCTGGGTCGATCTGGCCCGCACCTCCTTCCGCGTGCTGCTCCCGATGGCTGTCCTCGCGGCCATCGTGATGGTGATCGGCGGTGTGGTGCAGAATTTCTGGTCCACCGACGTCGTCAACCAGGCGACGGGCGTGACCCAGACGATCCCCGGTGGCCCGGTGGCCTCCCAGGAAGCCATCAAGATCCTGGGAACCAACGGCGGCGGCTATTTCAATGCCAACTCGGCGCACCCGTTCGAGAACCCGAACGTCTTCATCAGCATGTTCGAAGTCTTCCTGATCCTGCTCATCCCCTTTGCTTTGCCGTACGCCTATGGGCGCATGGTGGGGGACCAGCGGCAGGGCTACACGGTAGCCGGGGTCATGGGCACGCTCTGGTTGGGCTCCACGGCCCTGATGGGCTGGGCCGTTGCCGGCGCACAGGGGACGGCGACCGCTGCTGCCGGAGGTTTGGGGGAAGGCTTCGAGCAGCGCTTCGGCGCGGCCCAGAGTTCAATCTTTGCCACGGCCACCACCTTGACGTCTACCGGTGCGGTCAACGTCGCCCACGATTCCCTGCCGCCCCTGGCCGGCGGTGTCGCCATGGTGAACATGATGCTCGGCGAAGTGGCCCCCGGCGGCACGGGATCCGGGCTTTACGGCCTGCTCATCCTTGCGATCGTCTCTGTGTTCATTGCCGGGCTGATGGTGGGCCGCACCCCGGAATTCCTGGGCAAGAAGATCGGACCCCGCGAAATGAAGCTCGCGGCCATGTATATCCTCGTGACACCTACCGTGGTTCTGGCCCTGGCCGGGGTCACCGTCCTTCTTCCGGACGCCGTGGCCAATGCACCTGCCTCCGGACCGCACCAGTTCAGTGAAGTGCTCTATGCCTTCACCTCCGGCGCGAACAACAACGGCTCGGCGTTCGGCGGGATCACCACCTCCGGACCGTATCTGTCGGTGATGATGAGCCTCGCCATGCTGCTGGGCCGCTATCTGCCCATCGTGCTGGTGCTTGCCTTGGCGGGTTCCCTGGCCAAACAACCCAAGATCCCGGCGTCATCTGGGACGGTTCCGACCCACGGTTGGCTCTTCGGTTCTCTCTTGCTCGGCGTCACGGTGATCATGACCGCGTTGAGCTACTTCCCGGCCCTTTCCCTGGGCCCCCTCGCAGAAGGACTCCTCAAATGACCCGGTCCAACACGGCATTAGCCTCGGACACCGCCGCCCAGACATACGCCGACGGCAATCCCCTGGGTACACCGGGGGAGCACAAGCACCACACCAAGGCGCCGGCCAAGCTGGACCTTGCCAGCCTCCGGTCTGCCTTGCCGGTTGCGGTGCGGAAGCTCGCGCCGCGCCAGATGATTCATTCTCCGGTGATGTTCACCGTGCTGGTCGGCGCGGCTCTTTGCACGGCCATCTGTATCTTCAAGCCGGCCGTGTTCGGCATCTCGGTGACCGTCTGGCTTTGGCTGACGGTGCTCTTCGGTACCTTGTCGGAGGCCATCGCCGAGGGACGGGGCAAGGCCCAGGCAGACAGCCTCCGGGCCAGCCGGAAAGGCGTTGTTGCCAGGCTTCGGCTGGAGGACGGCACCCTCAAAGAGGTACCGGGAACGGAACTGCGGAAGAACGACGTCGTCATCTGCGAAGCCGGGGACGTTATCCCCTCCGACGGCGAAATCATCGAGGGCCTGGCGAGCGTGGACGAATCCACCATCACCGGTGAATCGGCGCCCGTCATCCGCGAATCCGGCGGCGACCGTTCCTCGGTGACCGGAGGAACCAAGGTGCTCTCGGACCGGATCGCCGTCCGGATCACGGCCGAGGCAGGCGAGACGTTCATCGACCGGATGATCAAGCTCGTGGAAGGCGCCGTCCGGCAAAAGACGCCCAACGAAATCGCACTCCACGTCCTCCTGGTCTCCCTGACCATCGTGTTCCTGGCAGTCACCATGAGCCTGGCCCCGTTCGCTTCCCTGGCGGGCGCAACCCCGTCGCCGATTGTCCTCGTGGCGCTCCTGGTCTGCCTGATCCCCACGACGATCGGGGCGCTCGTGCCGGCCATCGGCATCGCAGGCATGGACCGCCTGGTGCAACACAATGTCCTGGCCACTTCCGGCCGCGCCGTCGAAACCGCAGGAGACATCACCACGCTGCTGCTCGACAAGACCGGCACCATCACCTACGGCAATCGGCGCGCGGTCAACTTCTTCCCCGCCAACGGCGTCGACCGCACGGAACTCATCGAAGCGGCCCGGCTCTCCAGCTTGGCCGACGAGACCCCGGAAGGACGCTCGATCGTGGATCTCGCCGCAGAAAAGGGTGTCGGCGGCCCAGACCTGGCTGCTCTCCTGAAGGGCTCGGAAGACTTCGCAGTTGTCGAGTTCAGCGCCAGCACCCGCATGAGCGGCCTGGACCTCGACGGGACTAAGATCCGCAAGGGGGCCGCAGCCGCGGTCGCCAAGTTCGTCGCGGATGCCGGCGGCCACACGCCTGCCGAGGTGGACTTGAAGGTGCAGGAGATCTCGGCCCAGGGCGGCACCCCGCTGTTGGTGGCCGGCGTCGGGCACGACGGCGGAGCCCGGGTTCTGGGCACTATCCACCTTGCCGATGTGGTCAAGCCGGGCATGCACGCCCGCTTCGCCGAGCTGCGCCGGATGGGCATCCGGACTGTGATGATCACGGGGGACAACCCCATCACGGCCAAGGCGATTGCCGCCGAAGCCGGGGTGGATCACTTCGTTGCCGAAGCCACCCCGGAAGACAAGATGGCCGTCATCAAGGAAGAACAGGCCGAAGGGCGGCTGGTGGCCATGACCGGCGACGGCACCAACGATGCCCCGGCCCTGGCAGCGGCGGATGTCGGCGTCGCCATGAACTCCGGTACGCCGGCGGCCAAGGAAGCCGCCAACATGGTGGACCTGGACTCTGATCCCACCAAGCTCATCAACATCGTGGGCATCGGCAAACAGCTGCTCATCACCCGCGGCGCCCTGACCACGTTCTCGGTGGCGAACGACGTCGCGAAGTACTTCGCGATCGTTCCGGCGCTGTTCACGGCCGCGTTTCCGGGGCTCGGCCTCTTGAACATCATGGGCTTGTCCTCGCCGTCCTCGGCCATCCTGTCCGCGGTGATCTTCAACGCCCTGATCATCATCGCACTGGTTCCGCTGGCCTTGCGCGGCGTCAAATACCGTGCAGTCTCGGCAAACCAGGCGCTGGCCAGGAACCTGGCGATCTACGGCCTGGGCGGTCTCATAGCGCCTTTCATCGGGATCAAACTCATCGACCTGATCATTTCCTTCATCCCCGGAATCGGCTAGGAGCCCACCATGAACACCCTTCCCGGCTATCTTCGGCAGGCAGGAACGGCCCTGCGGTTCCTGCTCCTCGCTACCGTGGTCCTTGGATTGATCTATCCGTTGGCGATTTTCGGTATCGGCCAGGCCGTTGCGCCGTTCCAGGCCAACGGCTCCATCGTGAGAGACACGGCCGGAAAGCCCGCCGCTTCTGCCCTGATTGCTCAGGTCTCTGCCAACGATGCCGGCATCCAGAGCCCCCTGTGGTTCCATGCCCGCCCCTCGGCGGCCAAGTGGGACCCGGCGGGTTCCACCGCCAGCAACCTGGGACCCAACGATCCCAAGCTGCTCGACGCCGTCAAAGCCAACCGTGCGGCCATCGCCGCCGCGGAGGGGGTCACGGAGTCCGACGTCCCAGCGGACGCCGTGACGGCGAGCGGTTCCGGGCTGGACCCGCAGATCTCGGTGGCCTACGCCCGGCTCCAGGTGCCCAGGGTGGCCAAGGCTCACGGGCTGAGTCCCGAGGCGGTGCAAGCCATGGTGGACCGGCGCACAGTCACGGGACTCGAGGCCTTCCTGGGGCAGCCGTCCGTCAACGTCACGGAGTTGAACCTGGACGTAGCCGCAGCGGCGCCGGCTAAGTGAGCGTTGCCGGACCCGCGGGCAACCGCCGCGTTCAACAAGTGAAAGAATGACCACATGGCACGGGCAACGCTGCGCATTTTCCTCGGGGCAGCCCCGGGAGTAGGTAAGACCTACGCCATGCTTGCAGAGGCCCACCGGCTGCGCGGGCGTGGTGAAGACGTGGTGGTGGCTTTCGCCATGGACCACGGGCGCAGCGACACCCGTGCCTTGTTGGACGGCTTGGAAGTCATTCCACCGCACACCATCGCGTATCGGGACACCAGCTTTGAAGAGATGGACGTCGACGCGGTCCTGGCACGCAAGCCGCGCACCGCCGTCGTCGATGAATACGCCCACTCGAATATCCCCGGAAGCCGCAACGCCAAGCGCTGGCAAGACGTCGAGGAACTGCTCGACGCCGGCATCAACGTCCTCTCCACCGTCAACGTGCAGCACCTGGCTTCCCTTGGCGACGTCGTCAGCGCCATCACGGATGTCCGGCAGGCGGAGACAGTGCCCGACGACGTGGTGCGGCGGGCCGATCAAATCCACCTTGTGGACATCTCACCGGAGCTGCTGCGGCAGCGGCTGGGCGACGGCAAGATCTATTCGGCGGACAAGATCGACGCCGCACTGTCCAACTATTTCCGGATGGGCAACCTCACGGCGCTGCGGGAACTGGCACTGCTCTGGCTGGCTGACCGGGTGGACGAAGGCCTCGCGAAGTACCGTTCGGAACAGGGGATCGAGGCGAGCTGGCCCGCCCGCGAACGCATAGTCGTCGGCCTCACCGGCGGCCCCGAAGGAGAAGTCCTCGTCCGCCGCGCCGCCCGGATCCTCAAACGCGTCAACGGCGGCGACCTGCTCGCGGTGCACGTCCGCGCCGCCGATGGCGTGGCCTCCGAATCTCCGCAGGCGTTGGAATCCCAGCGCCTTTTGGTCCGGGATTTGGGCGGCAGTTACCACACGGTGGCGGGGGAGGACCCGGCGAAGGCCTTGCTGGACTTCGCCCGCAGCGTGAACGCGACACAGATCGTCGTCGGGATTTCCCGACGCCGGAGCCTCGTCTCCCGGCTGACCGGCCGCGGGATCGGCAACCGGGTGGTGCGTGACTCCGGCGACATTGACGTGCACATGGTTTCGCATCCCTTGGGTGGCCGGGGCGTCGACCGTCCGCGGCAACGGGACCTTGGCCGCACCAGGGTGATCGTCGGGTTTGCAATGGCGGTGGTCCTTCCGGTTCTTTTGCAGCTCCTGCTGGCCGCGAGCCCTTCGCACAGCATTGCGACGGCGGTGCTCCTCCAGCTCACGGGCTCGGTTGCGGTTGCACTGGTCGGCGGGTTGTGGCCCGCCCTCCTCGGTGCCCTGTGGAGCAGCCTGTTGGTGAATTTCTTCTCCATACCGCCCGTAGGCACCCTGACCATCAGCGACCCCGAGAACATCCTTGCGTTGCTGGTTTTCGTGGGCGTTTCAGCAGCTGTGGCTGCCGTGGTGGACGTTTCGGCTAGACGCTCCAAGGAAGCCGCCCGTGCCCGTGCCGAGGCCACCACCCTTGGCGATCTCACGCGTGGGGCATCAAGCGCCGAGGACACCGTCGAGGGACTCTTGAAGCAGGCGCTGGACGTATTCCAGATGCGCGGGGCGGCACTTTACAGAGCCGCGGGTTCCACCGGCGCGGCGGCCGGCGGCTGGCGCCTCGTCGCTAAGGCCGGAGAGGCCGCGCCCGTCCCTCCCGACGGCGGCGAAAACACCGAACAAATCGACGCCGGAACCCGGCTGGTCCTATCCGGCCGCATCCTGCCAGCCAGCGACCGCCGGTTGCTCAGCGCCTTCGGCGCGCACCTTTCCGCCCAGCTCGAGCGGCGACAACTGGCAGCCAGCCGACGGGAGGTCATGCGTTTGGCCGAGAGCAACACCATGCGCACTTCCATCCTGCGGGCCGTCTCCCATGACCTGCGGACTCCCCTGGCCGGGATCAAATTGGCTGTGGGTGGCTTGCGGCAAAGCAACGTTCACTACACGCACGAGGAAGAACAGGAACTGCTGGCAACCATTGAAGAATGCTCGGACAGGCTCGACGTCCTCGTGGGGAACCTCCTGGACATGTCCCGCATTACCTCGGACTCGGTGAACGCACTCATTCGCCCGGTGCGCTGGTACGAAGTGATCCCGACCGCCCTCCATGGCATACCGCCGGGCCGGGTGCGCGTCGACCTGCCCGGAAACATGCCGGAGATCGACGCCGACGCCGGGATGCTGGAACGCGTCATTGCAAACATCGTGGAGAACGCCATCAAGTACGCTCCGGATTCCGATATTGTGCTGGTGGGAGCCGCGGGTGGCTTCAGTTCGTCCACCCTGGACGGGAGGCCGTCCGGAGAACTGCGCATCATCGACCACGGCCAAGGAGTCCCCGCTGAAAGCGTGGTCAGGATGTTCCAGCCGTTCCAGCGGCTCAACGACGTCCCTTCCACCACCGGGGTTGGCTTGGGGCTCGCCGTTGCCAAGGGATTCACGGAAGCGATGGGAGGCACCCTCACCGCGGAAGAGACTCCGGGTGGCGGCCTGACCATGGCCATTCGGCTTCCGCTGTCCACAGGGGTGGCGTTCCCGCCCGAGGAGGCGCAAGCTCCCATGGAAGCGCAATCGGTTCTTTTGGAGCGCCGCCACACGCCGCCGTCGGGCAGTTCAGATAGCACCTCCGGGGAGGCGAGATGAGCAACGTCCTGGTAGTCGACGACGATCCCCACATCGTCAAGGCGCTCCGGATTACGCTCCAAGCCCACGGTTACACCGTAGCCACCGCGGCCGACGGCGAATCGGCCTTGCGCTCTGCCGCCCAACATCCGGTGGGCGCGTTGATCCTCGACCTCGGGCTGCCGGACATCGACGGAACCACGGTCATCACCCGCTTGCGTGAATGGAGCAGTGTGCCCATCCTGGTCCTCTCCGCACGGCACGGCTCCGACGACAAAGTTGAAGCCCTGGACGCCGGCGCAGACGACTACATCACCAAGCCCTTCGGGCTCGATGAGCTGCTGGCGCGTCTCCGGGCGATCCTGCGGCGCACCGCGGATCCGGGCGAAGAAGCGCCCGTGCTGGTCACGGAATCGTTCACTGCGGACCTTGCCATGAGACGCGTGACGCGCGACGGCGAGGACGTTCGGCTGACACCGACGGAGTGGAGGATCCTGGATCTCTTCGTGCGCAATCCCGAGAAGCTGATCACCCAGCAGCAGCTCCTCAGCGAGGTCTGGGGCCCGGCCTACGCCAAGGAAGCCAATTACTTGCGCGTGTACATGGCGCAGCTCCGGCGGAAACTCGAACCGGAGCCAGGGAACCCGCGCCACTTGATCACCGAGGTGGGGATCGGGTACCGGTTCATGCCGTGAGGCGGGCCGCGGCGCCGGCGAACTCCACAGTCCCTCCGGCAGTATCGCTCGCCCGGCGTGCCGGCAAGACCGAGGACATCATACTCATGCGCAACCTCGCCTACGCGCGCTGAGCACAACCGGACAGGAATCTGTGGACCTCATCCGGGCTGTCCAACCTCGCGGATGGTGTCTTCAAGATTGCGCTGCCGCTGCAGGCCGTTCAAGTCACGCAGTCGCCAACGCTGGTTGCCGGCCTGACGGTCGCAGCGACAGTTCCCTGGCTGCTCTTCGCCCTGCCCGGATGCGTTGTGCACCCGATACCCACACCACAGTCACTCAGGCCCAGCCGCCTGCGGCTGTGGACAGCCGGCGCCTGCCCGTCCACAGAAAAGATCCGGCGTGCCGCCGGATCCCGGGTGCGCCGCAGGGCAATCAGTCAGCAGCGGGCGGCTGGGAGCGAGAACGGAAGTCCTCAGGTCCTGGCGGGGATACCTTCCACAGGACGATGGTCAAGGATTGCTGCCGCGGGAGGCGATGGACGGCTTCTTAACGCGAGGAACAAGCCAATCGTTGAGACTGAAATGAGCAGCAGAGACTCCCGAAGGAGTATGCCCAAGGGTGCGAGCAGGGTCGGGCCGTTCTGCAGCATGTGCTCGCCCAGATCCGTTCCATGGATCAGCAGAACGAGCGCGGCAGCAGCTACGAATACGCGAGTGGGCTTCCGGCCCAGGAACCAAAGCACGACGAGAGCCGGGACCAGATATACCCAGTGGTGCAACCAACTCACAGGTGAGACAAGGCTGGCAGTCATTCCAACGGCCAGAACTGCCGCCAGCATTTGTCCCGCACGGAAGATCTTCGCGCCCGCGAACAGGCCGAGAACGGCCACAACGATGACGATCACCTTGGACGGTGAGACTGCCCAATGCCCGATCGCTGCGGCCGCCCCCTGTATGGAGTTGTTACCCGCGCTGGCAAACTGGGTGCCGAGATCAACCTTTGAGCTGAGCTGCCACACGTCTGAGAACCAGTAGGTGACCGACATGGTGGGAAACAGGATCCCGCCGATAATGACCGTCCCGGCGAAACCCGCAACCGCCGAGACCGCCATACGCCATTGTCTTGTTATCAAGAGATATGGAATGAAGATGGCCGGGGTCAGCTTGATACCGGCCGCGATCCCGATCAACACCCCTTTCGGAACGAACCGGGACCACCGTCCATTCGTGTGACGAACGAAATCCGCGAGACAGAGTCCGGCGAGGAACAAATTGATCTGACCCCACACCAAGTGCTGCGCAACGATCGTGGTACAGCAGCCCAGAAGAAGAAGCGTGAGCCATATCGTCCGTCGCCGGGGCAAGGACCGCGGCAGGCAAACACCAATGATGAACGCCAAGGTTGCCACGCAGCCGGTGGTCCACAGCACGAAGGACGTCTGGGCAGGAAGCAAGCTCGTGACGGATAAGAGCGCGGCTGAGAACGGCGTGTAGACGAAAGGCAGGCCCTCGGAGGGCAGAAGTTCCCCAAAAAGGTTGCGGGCATAAACGTCTTCCCCCGGCCAAGATGCCACCGAGGCGTACCGATAAACCAGGAAATCCACCGGAGGGTAGACGCCGAGGCCAAGCAGATACAGGCTGGCAAAGAGGATCCCCAACACCAGGACAATTGTCATTATTGGCCACATCCGACCAACAATGCTCAAAGTTTCGGCTGATGTGAAATGACGTTTCCGAGGGATCTTAGTATGCATTCTGCCAATCCATTCAGGTGCTTTACAGCCGACTACGTGGCCGGCGTCTCTGAGCGGCGCCGACCACGCCCGTCAATGCTGATGGTCTTGATGATGGTTAGCAGCCTCGCAAGTAGAAGGCATTCGTGATCTCCCAAATGCCATAGTCTCCAGGCGGCCGATGCCGCCGGTGCCGCTACCGCAAAAGCGGCGACCCCCAACATGGTGGCGGCGCCGACTGCACCTACCCTCTTCAAGGTCTTTGACTTCACATTCACAATGTCCTCCTGCGAGTGATGGCGGGTAGGGCGCCCGGCGAAGCAGAGGCTTCACGATGAAAGTATGCAGGCCTGATGTATTAGTCAAGACCTTTTAATAACAGGTCAGGAGACTTTAATTTAAGGGTTCGAAATCATAATCGATCGACCGCGCGTCAGGTTTCGACACTTACTCAGTCCTTATTTATAAACCACTCAATTTGAGATCTTTCTATACTCAATTTTGGGCAATGGCCACTCAATGGGAGCAAAATTCTTGACACCGATGGGTGGGAAGTGGTCTAAGTACTTTCATCAAATCGAAGAAGGCATGGCCGAAAGGGGTGCATCAGCAGCGATGCGCCCGGTTCCGCCGGCCCCATCGCAGGACGTTACGCCCTGGTTCAGTCATCCGTCATTTGTTTGGGCGTTTCGAGCGTGCTCATAAAGGGACTGGCGCGTGGTGGTTCCGGTCTTGCCAAGGGCCCTGGAGATGTGGTTTTCCACGGTCCGGGGGCTGATCCCCAGGAGGGCAGCGATTTCGGGGGTGCGTTGGCTGCCTGCCAGGATGGCGATTTCTCTTTCCCGGGCGGTCAGGCCCTGGGGTTGGCCTCCGGTGTCGAGGGTCAGTTGTTCTCCTTGCGACGGGAAGCGGTCTTCGAAGACTGAGGTGATCCGCTGAAGGGTCTTGGCCAAGCCATGGTGTCGTTTGTGGAGAAAGCGCCTTAATGTGCTTTTCAGGAGCCTGGTGATCGCGGGAAGGTCGGAGTCGGCTTCGTATTGGTCCAGGAGAATCTTCAGTAGTTGGTGGTCCCGGTCACGAACGGCACCGGCGATGGCGAGGAACTGGGCATGGGTGTTCGCGCCGTTTTCCTGCAGTAGCCGTTGGGTGGTCTCCAGGATCTTGTATCCGGGATAGAGGGACAACATGAACAATGAGGCATACACGGCTTCGGTGATGTAGCCGCGGTCCAGTTGTTGTTCCAGAAGGTCCGCGGCGTTTTGATCAAAGTCGGCTGGATCGGCGTATTTCCGGGTAACGAGTTCATAGACTGCTTTACCGGTTCCAGGCAGGGGGCCGATGTCAGCGACGTCTTTGCGTGCCTGAATCCCCAGCGAGGGGACGTTCTTACCGGAGCTGGCCAAAACGCGAAGGCCGGCGATTCTGAGCATGGCGTCGTGGAGGAAGTTCACCAGGAAGCCGGGCCGGCCGAGCGCGAAGACACTGGCCATCACCCGGTCAGCTTCCTTGCTGAGTCCCTGTTGCGTCATGGCCAGTACCGCGACGTAGCTGCTCGCGACGAAGCCGAACTGATCAAGGCGGCGCCGCGCCGCAGCGCGTTGGCTGAGGGAGAAGATCAGTGCTTCCTCGCCGTGGCCGGCAATATGGAGAGCGAGTCCACGGACGAAGGGTTCCACGCTTGCGGCGATTTCGAAGCCGTCCGCAGAGTCAAGGGCCCGGAGGGCCGCCTGGGCATCGAAGCGGTAGAGCTCCAGAATGCCCCGGATGACCGGCAGAACGCCGCTCTCGGGGTGGTGGCTGCCCAGCCCGTCCAAGGTTTCGTCGAGGTTTGTGGGCATTCGGTCGAAGGACGCTTCGAGGTAGAGCGCGAACGCCTGGGCTTCTGCTTTCCAATCGGGGTGAGCTTGGCCGATGTCCTGGAGTATGCCCGTCGCGGCCGCTAATTGCCCGCCGCTGACGATGGCCCACAGCGCCCGGGTCATGGCGAAGAAGAAATGGTCGGCAGGATCAGCGCCGGCCGTCTCAGTTTCGCCGAAGACTTGTTCGATGCGTGAGGGGTCGATCGGGCCGCCCCAATAGAACTTGAGGAACGCTGCTGCGTTGGACATGGTCTTTTCGGAGTCCCAGACGTCGAACTGTGACTCTTCCAGATCCCGTAGCTGGTCTTGGAAGTGCTGCGTCGCAGCCGTACCGGCGCCGGCTTCATTTCGCAGGTCTCTGATCAGTTCGGCCAGAAGTTCAGGCGGGGAAGTCTTTACCGGCCGGTCAGGGGAATCGATCTCCCGGCTAATCCGATCCGCCAGCACCCTGCGGGAGGATCGCACGTGAGGGTCACGGAAATGGTCGACAACAATGTGTGGACTGACTCCTACCCACATGGCTCCGCCGCTGTCTTCGGTGAGCGCAACCAGCCCCCGCATTTCGAGCCTGTCCAGGATATCTGTCTCAACTACTGGCTTCAGGGACCCCAGCGGCCGGGGACCCAGCACAGACAGGGTATGCAAAGCCGTCCGTTCATCGGCGCTGAGGCCATGAAGGATTGCCTGGACGGTGCTCTGGAGATATTCGTTCCAGAGCGTGTTCCCGCACATGGTCCACTGTCCATCGCGGAGGATAAGCTGCTTGCTCAGCTCGGCGCTTTGGGCGATTCGGACCACTAGTCGCGGGTTGCCTCCGGATTTCATGAGCACGGCGGTGGTCAAATCCACGTCCGGCGGCGACCCGAGCGTCTGGGCCAGGAGTTTGTTGACCTGATCGTAATCAAGAGGACTGAGTCGTATCGTTGCCTCCGGCCATCGGGCAGGCGTGAACACGGAAGCCCCTGAGTCCAGTGGGGCATCGTCCATCGTCACCACCAGCGGCCGCTGAGTCCGCGTCTGGACAATGTCAACGACCGCGGCTGATTCCTTGTCGAGCACATCAATATCATCAACAACGATGGCCCGCGGGCCTCGCAGTGCCAACTGTTCGGCGAGCACGCCAGCGACTCCTAGCGGCCCATTCTCCTGCCCGCGCCCGTCCAGTCCGAGTGCGCCAATCCCTGCGAACGGGGTCTCATTCAGGAGCCGCGAACCCAAGAGGCTGTAGACAGTGACTCCGGCCTTTTCGAGGCCAGCGGCGATCGACTCCAAGACCGTTGATTTTCCACTACCAGGGCCGCCGACGATCCGAACACTGACGCCGCGGGCCACGTAGGCAAGCGCCCGTCGGGCTTCCTCTTCGAACACTTCCGAACTCCTAACGCAGACACCCAGGCTTTGAAGCGTGAGCCTAGCGGCCCTTCAAATCTGAGGAGAGCGCCCCGAAGCGCTAGCCTGACAACACATCCGACGCTACGGCCAAAAATGATCATTGAGTGGGAATTGCACTGAAAATGAGTGTGCGAAGCACTGGAAATGAGTGTGCATTGCACTGAAAGTGAGTGGTGAAGTTGCGTCGGAGTAGGTGCGACCCGCACCCTGCTTTGGTCGGCGGACAGGACCGATCCACAACCGTACCGGTGAGATTCCGTGATTGTGCCGGCTGCCGTCGTCAACTCCAATGCCACCGGGAAGGACTGAAAGTCAGCCTGACACGAGCCAAGGAAAGATCGCCCAGATCGACACCGCGCTCCAACGCCCTATCAGTGCGGTTCACGGTTCACGCTCGGCGGGCCTGCCTTCGCCTCACTTGCCGGTCGAACAATCCACATCACCGCAGAGCTGACGACGCACAACGCAGTCGCGTGCCAATTAGCTCGGCCGTCTGTGCGCCCGGGGAGTTGGTTTCTGCACAATGGATCCCATGGTGGTCTGAACTCATGGGAGGCACCCTGCGCTCTCTCACCGGAGTGCATCATCCAGTCGCGTTGACTTTGGGGCTTCAGTCCCGGCCCGACCTTCGGGACGCTTCCGCGCCCATACTCAAGGACGCCGAAGCCTGGCACGGGGCCAGGTAGATGAGGTTCATGGCTGGAAGGATCCGCGAGCCGAGAACTTTTTGCCATTCAGGGTCATGGCTCTTGTTAGGGCGTTACTCCGACGTAAAGATCGGCGTCGGTTCACCACAATTAGTTTCTTGGTGCTGCCCCTCGCCGGCACTATCGGATGGGAGCTGCAGCCAGGGCAATTTGTCATTTCCAAACATCTCGCCCGAGACACCAAGCGGTTTGAAAACTGGTTTGCCGGGCAGCTACTTGCCGGCCAATAGACGTCAGTGGTGGCAGGGGAAGATTCCTGCCGCCACCACGGCGCAGTTTCTAGACCCAGCCGCGTCCGTCAGCGGGAATGACGTTGCACTGTCCGCCCGTGGTACCTCTGGGACATACCGACAACAATCCGAAGAGGGACCGTTGGAATACGTTTTTAGAGGTGGGTTTGAGATCCCCGGGCGGTTCAGGATCCAAGGACCGCGGGTCATACTCACCATGAGCCCCTCGCAGCTTGAGTTTCGACCCAGATCCCGTTGGTGGGCGCGCCACCTCGGCCCTTGGCGGCTCGAGCGTTCCGCCGTCCGCGAGGTTTATCCGGGCCGTCCGCATCCCTTCTATTCCTGGGGACGGGTGAACTTTCTCGCCAAGGAGAACATGCCGTGGACATTTCTGGCCGAATGGCCTGAGGGTGTCGTTGGAGCCGCCGAAGAGCTCGGCTACCCGGTCCGGCACCAGAAGTAGAGGTTCCTTCTATGACCATGGTCGAGACCTATAGTCCATGGGCCTACGCCGCACTCGGCGTTGTGGCACTCGCCCTCGGCTTGGTCCTTGCCGTGGACCACCACGGTTCGGTGGCGCCGGGGTGTCCCCTAGTCTCCAGGGCTGGGTCCGGCGGGGAGGCGATTGATATTGCCGCCGCGCGCAACAACAGAGTTCAGGGTGCAGAAGTGGACGGGGCCGTTGTCTGCTTCTGCAGCCGGATGGCCCGGTCACGTTTGTCACGCAGGTGTCCCAAGGTAAGTTCCAGCCCGTCGACCTCGCCTTTCCACCGCTCCGTCTCTGCTCGTTCCCTTCTGGCGATCAGGTCGGCTTCCAGTTCGTCCAAGCGAAGAATCATCCGGGGTTCAACATGGAGCATGGGGCAGCGAACGCAGGCGTGCTCGTGCGCGCAGGGCGTGCCGTAAGGGCGGCCGCAGGCGCCCAGTTCAACTTTGCGTTTATCAAAATGATCCTCGAACTCTTGCCACTCGGCATCGGTGACGCGGGCGTATTCATGGTCCGGACGCATCGCCCTGCGGTTGGCCAGGTGCATCTGGTAGTGCCGGACGACGTCTTCATCGAACACGGCAACGTAGCCCTTCGGTGGTCTGCACGTTCGCGTGCCCCAACAGGGCGGCTCCGATGTGGATCGGAAGGCCGTTGTTGACCAGGTCGGTCGCGAAGATCCGTCTGAAGTCGTGCGGGGTGAATGCAAGCCCTTCAAATTCGGGCCGGTCTTCGGCGGCCGCGGTGCAGGCTGTGCGCAGGAGTTTTGCGATCCGGCTGGTGCTGAACACTCCGCGCAGCGGCCCGCGGGAATGCTGGAAAAGGAAAGGAAGCGGCTCGCTGTGTTCCCGCTCCTGTGGGTCCCAACGGCGAATCAAGGGGATGGTCCCAAGACTTTCCTTGTGCCGGCGGATCACAAGCTCCGTGGCCGGCTGTTGGGTGCTGACGGTCCGTCGCAGAGCTCCTGCCCGTCATCACCTGTTTGGCTACGACGATGCTCCTATACGCGTCAAATTTCGGTTTGGGCTACTTGCTTGGTCCTCCGGTCGAGAGGACCCTGACTTTTCATAGCAAGTGTTGATGGCACGTTGAGGACATGTTGGCCGGGCGTCGGCCGCCACATGGCGGGGAGAGGATCGCGAGGGCCTGCCATGGATCTGTCAGGTCGGGAATCGGGGTCGTGCTCGTACTGGGGACGGAGACGCGAGGCCATGAATGTTCGTGCAGACGCCCTGGTGTCTCGTCCCCAGTTGGGGGAGGCCCTCCAGGGCGCCTGCCGCCGCACTTATTCCGACCAGTCGGAACCCTGGATGACTTCCACGAAGTCGCCGCGCTGGAATCCGGGGACGAAGTGGGCGAGCACGTCTGCCTTGACGTTGCCGAACGTGGTTTCCGGCCGGTCCTTGATGCCCTCGGTGAATGCTTCAAGGATGCGGTTCTTGAAG
>NZ_JBIYDB010000022.1:0-73153 GCF_044908325.1 Arthrobacter sp. GAS37 | reverse complement strand
ACCGCCGCCACACTTGCGAACCACGCCGCTACGCGGAGGTTTTCAAATGAGGCAACGTATCCGGCTACGCGGAGGTTTTCAATGAGTCAACGCGCTGTCTTCACACAGGGAACGGGCGCAAATAGAATCCGGGTGATCGTAGACAACCGAACAGGAAACATCATCACGGTGACCAAGGGATGATTTGAATATGCGAATTTCTTACGACCCTGCAGCACGGGCCGCCTATGTTTCATTGCTCGGAGCGATCGAAGATGGCTCATCGGTACGCCAGCTTGGCCCCATTGACCTTCCGGGCGGGGACGGCCAGATTGTGGTTGATTTGGACAGAGACGGACACATCCTTGGTTTCGAAATCCTCAATGCCGATCTCGCCCTGAGCCCGGAGGTAATCGCCAAAGCAACAAATCCGGGTGAGTGATCTGAAATACAAAAGCAAGCGCCGCTCCGCCCCGCAACCAGGGCCTCGACGCATGGCGCACAAGATTCCTTGACTCCCGGTGCCATAATTGGTCACGTCCGCGGATACGGGAGCGAAAAGTGGTCCTCGATATAACAACACTGCGAGTGGCCCTTGGCGTGGTCGCCCTGACGCTCCTCCTTCTGTTTTATGCATCCTTCAGGCGCACGCGGTCCTCCTACAACGGGTGGTGGTGCATCGCCCTCTTGTTCTTCCTTGCTGGAAACCTGGCCTTCCTTCTCAACGGGACACCACACCAAGTTTGGGCAAATCCTTCGGGAAACGTCCTCCTGGTGGGCGGGGCACTGAGTGTCTGGACCGGAGCCCGCTCTCTCCGGATGTTGCCGCCGCCAAAATGGCAGTTTGCTACGGCGTGTGGAATCACAGCACTCTCGTCCCTATTGGAGAACCCCGGTTACAACACCTGGTCCGGGGGCCTGGTCTATCTGGGATTCATGACCTTGGGCATCGCGTTGGCGTCCCGCGACCTGTGGCTACTGGACTCCAGCTACTCACACGTGCACAAGTCGATGGCCTTGGCCGCGGGGTTCCTGGCCGCCTACTATTTCTGCCGCCTGGCCGTGTACCTCGTCGACGGTCCAAGCGGACCGAATTTCCGCATGTATTTCGGCCCATCAATGGCCAGCCTGGTCACGCTGGTACTCCTGGTTGCGGTCTCTTTCAGCATGACCGCCCTCAGCAACGATCAGCTGATCAACCGGCTCAGCGAACGCGCTGCCCGCGACAACCTGACCGGGCTCCTCAATCGTGGCACTTTCATGGATCTGGCCACTAAGGAACTTGAGCGCCTGCACGCCACAGGCTCTGTCGCGTCCTTGATCCTGGCCGACCTGGACCACTTCAAAGCGATCAATGACGAATACGGTCATGCGGCCGGTGACGCCGCCCTACAAGCATTCGCGGCTTCGTGCTCCGAGTCGGTACGATCCACCGACCTCGTCGGACGGTATCGGGGCGAAGAATTCATCTTGCTCTTGCCTGGAGCGGCCCAGGAGCGGGCCGAGAGCATCGCGGCCGAGATCAATCGCTCTTTGGCCGCCTGCAAAAGCCTCGACGACGTCCACATTCCTACGGTGAGCTACGGAGTCACCTCAACCCAGTTCGGCGCAGTCGACCTCACGGCGATGATTGCGGCCGCCGATGCGGCCCTCTACGAAGCCAAGTCACTCGGAAGGAACCGGGTGGTCAGGGCAGCGCCTCGCACGTGATCGGTCCTCGATGGGCGACGATGCAGGAACCCGCGGGCAATGACAAGAGGTCCTGTGCGAAACATGAACAATGTTTCGCACAGGACCTCTTCTTGGTGGGCGATACTGGGTTCGAACCAGTGACCTCTTCGGTGTGAACGAAGCGCGCTACCACTGCGCCAATCGCCCGTGCACAAGAAGACTAACCGACCCCGGCCGGAATTCAAAAATCCGGAAAGCGTCGGGCCGGCCGAGCAGGCAACACTCGAGAAAAGACCCACGAATCACACCCGTGTAACTCGGAAAATCCGCGCCAATTCAAGGAACCAGCACCCATTGCTTACGATTCCGGCCGATCGATTTGGAGTTTCCCGGAACCTCCTATAGAGTTTTTACTCGTCGGAAAGCGACGGAATGCCCCCTGCGGGCAGGCCGCCGCAGAGGACAATGCGGACGTAGCTCAGCTGGTAGAGCACCACCTTGCCAAGGTGGATGTCGCGAGTTCGAATCTCGTCGTCCGCTCGCAGGACACTGTCACGGCATTGACTTCTTGGAACCCCAGGAATCGTGCTTACACGGTGGGTTGGCCGAGAGGCGAGGCAGCGGCCTGCAAAGCCGTACACACGGGTTCGAATCCCGTACCCACCTCGGTGAAAACCTTGGTTTCCGGTCCAGGCCGGATTGCATTTGGGCGATTGGCGCAGCGGTAGCGCGCTTCCCTGACACGGAAGAGGTCACTGGTTCGATCCCAGTATCGCCCACCAAGGCAAGGCAACTTGCTTGTTGATGAACATCCGGCCCCGGCCGGACGATCATCATGTGCGGACGTAGCTCAGCTGGTAGAGCACCACCTTGCCAAGGTGGATGTCGCGAGTTCGAATCTCGTCGTCCGCTCTCGTATTTTAAGGTCCCGGCAACGGGCCGGCCGGCTTATGCCGATCCGGGCGATTGGCGCAGCGGTAGCGCGCTTCCCTGACACGGAAGAGGTCACTGGTTCGATCCCAGTATCGCCCACCAAGGCAAGGCAACTTGCTTGTTGATGAAAATCCGGCCCCGGCCGGATTTTCATCATGTGCGGACGTAGCTCAGCTGGTAGAGCACCACCTTGCCAAGGTGGATGTCGCGAGTTCGAATCTCGTCGTCCGCTCCATTTCCCCGAAATCAGGCCACGGCCACTGGCCAAACGCAGTGTCATTTCCCAGCAGCTCCGCCGGAGCTGCTTTTTTTGTGCCCACAGATGCCCGCCGCATGCCGCATGCCGCATGCCGCTACCACCCATGCCACTTACCCGAAAGATCAGCAAAACTGATCAATACCACTCAGCAAAAATCACTCTATCCAATGTGATTCATATCGCATACTTTCTTCAGGCCCAATTCGTCCACGCCCACACGCAGGAGCACGGTGAAGCAACAAACAGTCGTTCGTTCGATCATGAGGAAGAACCCCATTGACGACATCGAGGAGGAAAGCAAACACAGCGGGCTCTTCAAAAGCCTGGGCCTCTGGCAACTGACGGCCATCGGCGTCGGCGGTATCATCGGCGTCGGGATCTTCTCCTTGGCCGGCCTCGTGGCGCACGGAAGCGCGGACACCCCGGGTGTCGGCCCCGCTGTATTGATCTCGTTCCTGGTCGCAGGTCTTGCCTCAGCGGCCGCGGCACTCTCCTACGCCGAATTCGCCGGCATGATCCCCCGCGCCGGATCCGCCTACACCTATGGCTACGTTGCCCTTGGCGAGGTCATCGGGTGGTTCATCGGCTGGGACCTCCTGCTGGAGTACATCGCAATCGTCGCCGTCGTCGCGATCGGCATTTCCGGCTATTTCGACGCGTTCCTTTCCGGGATCGGCGTCCACATGCCGGCGTGGATGACCTCGACGGCGGACGAAGGACATGGCGGCATCATCAACTTGCCGGCCATCCTTGTCTGCCTGCTGGTCACCTGGATCCTGTCCCGTGGAACCAAGGCCTTCGGCCGCTTCGAACTCGTGGCGGTGGCCATCAAAGTGGTCCTGATCCTGTTCATCATCGGCCTGGGCATCTTCTACATCAACACGAACAACTACAATCCGTTCATGCCCAGCGGCTTCGGCCCTGTCGTGGCCGGTTCAGCCACCGTGTTCTTCGCCGTGTTCGGCTACGACGCCATGAGCACCGCGGCCGAGGAAGCCAAGGACGGCAAGAAGCACATGCCCAAGGCAATCGTGCTCTCCCTTGTCATCGCGATGCTCCTCTATGTTGCGGCGACCCTGGTGCTCACCGGCATGCAGAACTACAAGGACATCAACCCGACGGCCGGTTTCGCCTCCGCCTTCAGCGGTGTGGGCCTGCCCGTCATCGCCACCATCATCTCGGTGTTCGCCGTGCTGTCGATCCTCACCGTGATGCTGACCTTCCTGCTCGGCGTTACCCGTGTCTGGTTCTCCATGAGCCGCGACGGTCCGCTACCGGGCTGGTTTGCCAAGACGGATCGCCATGGCACCCCGCAGCGCGTCACGTGGATTGCCGGCATTACGTCAGCTTTCTTGGCGGGCGTGTTCCCCATCAAGGCCGTTGCGGACCTGACCAACATCGGCATCCTGGCCGCGTTCGTCGTCGTCTGTCTCTCAGTCATCATCTTCCGGTACAAGAAGCCCGACGCACCGCGTACCTTCCGGCTGCCATTCATGCCCGCGGTCCCCGCGTTCGGAATGCTGGCATCCGCCTTCCTCATGACCCAGTTGCATTGGGAAACCTGGCTTCGCTTTGTCGTGTGGCTGGTCATCGGACTGGTCATCTACTTCGGCTACGGCCGCAAGCATTCGCTCATGAATCCGGACAGCCCGCGCCACCAGGAGCTTTCTCCCGACAAGCAGCTGTGACCCCCTCGAAAATTCGTTTGACATCGCAGTCAAATTTTTCCTTGGCACCTCCAAGGTCTCGGGTTAGGATCGAAAACGGAGGAGCGAACTGGCTCCGTGATTGAAGGGAGGTGCCCGTGGGATTATTTGACGATCTGAAGGGCAAAGTTCAGGACCTCGTTGGTGGCAATGAAGAAGCCATCAAGGACGGCATCGAATAGGCCGCCGATTTTATCGACGACTAGATGCGGTTCAGAGAGCCGCTTCCGAGTTCGTGGGCAACCTCGACGGTTTGCTGTAAGGGCTACGGCCTAGACAGCTCCCTCCGCCAATGAGGCTCCGTAGCCGGTTCCACCGGCCAGAGCTCCCGAATACAGTTACGTCAACGGGGCACCGGTCCCGCCGCGAGGCGCCGCCGGTGCCCTTGGCGTTTAACCGTGGTCGCCTCGGCAGGCGGGCCACGGCTCCGGTAACGTGATGGACTATGCCAGCGTCATCTCTTCACACCGGACAGTCACGTCCAGCCTCCGCTTCCCGGCAGCTCTCCCGTCCGCTTGTGGCTGGAATTGTGACCGCGCTGGTCGGCTTCACTTCATCCTTCGCGGTGGTGCTCGCGGGCCTTCGGGCGGTCGGGGCCACCCAGGAACAGGCCGCCAGCGGGCTCCTGGCCCTCACCCTCACCTTCGGGCTCGGCGTTCTCTGGCTTTCCTGGCGATCGCGCTTGCCTGTCACGCTTGCGTGGTCGACGCCCGGTGCGGCTTTGCTCGCAGGAACCGGAGTGCCCGACGGCGGGTGGCCGGCCGCCGTCGGCGCCTTCCTCATCGCTGGTGTACTGATCGCCCTCACGGGGCTCATTCCGGCCCTTGGAAAGCTGATGGCGAAGATTCCAACGGCCCTCGCCCAGGCGATGCTGGCCGGGGTGCTTCTGTCCCTCTGCCTTGCCCCGTTCAAAGCCTTGGGCACTGCTCCCTTGCTGGTGGCTCCCGTGATCCTCTGCTGGCTGGTCATGATGAAGCTGGCGCCCCGCTGGTCGGTACCTGCTGCGCTGTTGGTGGCTCTCGCAGTCATCGGAATCTACATCGTGGTCAACGGCGTGAGCATCCCCACGAACCGGCTGTTGCCTGAATTGCATTGGACCACTCCCGCTTTCACGCTCAGCACGGTGGCTGGTATCGCCTTGCCCCTGTTCATTGTCACCATGGCTTCCCAGAACATTCCGGGGGCGGCAGTGCTGAAGTCCTTCGGCTACACCGTCCCGTGGCGCCAGTCGATGCTGGTGACAGGGGCAGGGACTGCGCTGGGGGCTCCCTTTGGCGGACATGCGATCAACCTCGCCGCGTTGAGCGCTGCGCTGGCGGCAGGAGAAGAAGCAGGTGAGGACCGGGGCCGGCGCTGGATCGCCGCCTTCACGTCAGGCCTGGCCTACCTCGTGTTGGCAGCCTTCTCCGCCGCGCTGGTGACCGTCGTGGCGGCCCCACCGCCAGGGCTCCTTGAAGCTGTCGCGGGCTTGGCGCTGCTGGGCACCCTGGCCTCCGCCATCGCCTCGGCGCTGGCTATCGCCGAAGAACGCATCGGAGCCTCCGTGACGTTCCTGATCGCAGCCTCGGGCCTCAGCTTCGCAGGCATCGGCGCCGCGTTCTGGGCACTTGCCGCCGGAATCCTGGTGCGTTGGGTACTCAAGCCGCGGGAACCCCAAAAGTAGAGTGCGGCAGGAGGTTTCCTACGAAGGCTCGTGGTTTTGGCCCTCACGCGCCAGGGCGGTCAGACGGGACACGGCGCGGAAGTATTTCTTCATGTACCCGCCGGTCATCATTTCCTCGGTGAAGAGCTTGTCGAAGGGCACGCCGCTGGCAAGGATCGGGACGTCCTTGTCGTACAGGCGGTCGGCCAGCACCACGAAGCGAAGGGCAACGGCCTGCTCCGTAATGGTTTCGACGTTGCGCCAGACAACTGCATCGATTCCTGAGATCAGCTTGCGATAACGGCTGGGATGCACGCCGGCAAGGTGGTCGATCAGGCCGCGGAAATCGTCCATGGCCACGGTCTGGCCATCGAACTCGGCATGCATCTGCCTCTTGAGGTCTTCGGTCTTCAACGGTGCCGGAGCGGCGGGCAAGCCGCGGTGCCTGAAGTCTTCCCCGTCGATCCTGACAACATCGAACTGGTCCGCAAGGACCTGGATTTCCCGCTGGAAGTCGACGGCGGCAAAGCGGCCGTCCCCCAGTGAACCAGGCAAAGTGTTGGACGTGGCAGCGAGCTTCACACCGGCGTCGGACAATTCACGCATGAGGCGGGACATCAGCACCGTGTCGCCCGGATCGTCGAGCTCAAATTCGTCAATGCAGACCAGCTTATAGCTGCTCAAAGCCTCCACGGTCTTCCGGAAGGACAGGGCGCCGACCAGGTTGGTGTACTCCACGAACGTCCCGAAGGCTTTCGGCCCCGGGGTCGAGTGCCACAGGGAAGCCAGCAGGTGGGTCTTTCCGACGCCGAATCCGCCGTCGAGGTAGATGCCCGCCCGGCTGTTGACCTTCTTGCCGAAGAGGCGTTTGAACAGGCCGTCTCCGTCTCCGGCTCCCACCGTCGCACCGAACGCTTCCAGGGCCTTGACCGCGGCCGCTTGGCTGGGCTGGTTCGGATCAGGCCGGTAGCTCTTGAAGGACACCTCTCCGAACCGTGGCGAAGGGTAGAAACCCTTGAGAATCTCATCCGCTGAGACCGCCGGCGTGCGCGCGACGAGCTGTTCGATCTGTACCAATGCGGTCCGTTCTTCGTGTCGTAAGTCCCCAGCAAGAATACCGGCAATGCCACGCCCCGGGCGGACACGTGATGAAGGCCATATTTCACCATATGAACGGGGAGGAGCTTTAGACCCCGGCCCTCGATAATGTGGGATTAAGGCCGGGCACGTTCTATCGCCCGGCGCCGCCCGGTGTCAGTGAAAGTGTCAGTGAAAGGCCATACAAATGTCCTACCCCGTTGAACAGAACGAGAAGTTCGCCGCGTACGCCCACCCCGAACGCCTGGTGTCCACCGAGTGGCTTGCCGCGGCCCTTGAAGGCGGCGCGCTTGGCGACGGCAAGCTGGTTGTTGTCGAATCCGACGAAGATGTCCTCCTGTACGAGACCGGCCACATTCCGGGCGCAGTCAAGATCGACTGGCACACGGACCTGAACGATGAAGTCACCCGGGATTACGTCGACGGTGAAGCGTTCGCAGCCCTGGCAGCCGCCAAAGGCATCTCGCGGGACACCACCGTGGTGATCTACGGCGACAAGTCCAACTGGTGGGCCGCCTACGCCCTCTGGGTATTCACGCTCTTCGGCCACGAAGACGTCCGGCTCCTGGACGGCGGCCGCGACAAGTGGATCGCCGAAGGCCGCGAAATCACCACCGACGTCCCCCAGCCCACCCCGGGCGAGTACCCCGTGATCGAACGGAACGACGCCCCCATCCGCGCCTTCAAGGATGACGTCCTGGCTCACTTCGGCAAGCCGCTGATCGACGTCCGCTCCCCCGAGGAATACACCGGCCAGCGCACCCACATGCCGGCCTACCCCGAAGAGGGCGCCCTGCGCGGGGGGCACATCCCCACCGCAGCCTCCATCCCGTGGGCACGCGCCGCTGCCGAAGATGGCACGTACCGCAACCGGACCGAACTTGAGGCCCTCTACCTCGGGGAAGCCGGCCTCACGGAAGGCGACGACGTCGTGGCCTACTGCCGCATCGGCGAGCGTTCCAGCCACACCTGGTTCGCACTGAAGTACCTGCTTGGTTTCGAAACGGTCCGCAACTACGACGGTTCCTGGACGGAGTGGGGCAATGCAGTGCGCGTCCCGATCGTCAAGGGCGCCGAGCGGGGTTCCGTCCCCGCACTCGCCGGAAAGTAGTCCGGAATCCCTGTGCCTTGCCCTATCGGTCTGCCAAATTGGCTAGGCCATTTTGAAGCAACGGGGGCCAGACCGGCCCGGACTTGCGTAAGCTGGAAGTGATGAGTACCAATACTTTGCCCGCCGCACTGGCGGAAATTGTCGATGACTTCCAAGCATTGACCGAGCCCGACCGCCTTCAGCTGCTGCTTGATTTCTCGCGCGGGCTCCCGGCCCTGCCGGAACGGCTGCTGGACCACCCTGAGCTCCTGGAGCAAGTGGTGGAGTGCCAGTCGCCCCTGTTCCTGACCATCGAGCAGGAAAAGAAGCCCGACGGCGTCGCCTACCGTTTGTTTTTCAAGGCACCGCCGGAGGCGCCCACCACGCGCGGCTTTGCGGGCGTTTTGCACGAAGGCCTGGACGGGCTGACTGCCGCAGAGATCCTGGCTGTTCCGGATGACATGCCGGAACTGCTGGGCCTCACCCGCGCAATCACACCGCTGCGCATGCGTGGCATGACGGCCATGCTGGGGCGGATCAAGCGCAAAGTCGCCGCGGCGGACCGCTTGTTGTCCTGATCCGAGGTACCGGGAATGGCCAAGAAACTGGCTTCACAGGGAACGCCGGCCACAGCCATACTGGCTGCGGCCGGCGTTCCTTTCACCCTGCACCCCTATGTGCATGATCCTTCGGCGGCGAGCTACGGGCTTGAGGCGGCCGAGGTCCTGGGTATCGATCCCGGCCGGGTCTTCAAGACCTTGATGGTGGACATTGAAGGCAAGCTCGCGGTGGGCATCGTCCCGGTGAGTGGCACCCTTGACCTCAAGGCAATCGCCGCGGCTCTCGGATCCAAGAAGGCCACCATGGCCGATCCCAAAATGGCCGAGCGACGCACTGGCTATGTCCTGGGCGGGATTTCCCCTCTGGGCCAACGCCAGCCATCGCCCACTGTGCTCGACGAATCGGCGTTGGCCTTCGGCACGGTCCTCGTTTCCGGTGGACGCCGTGGCCTGGACATTGAGCTGGATCCTGCAGACCTTATCCGGCTGACCGGCGCTCTGACTGCCCTGATCGGCAGCCCTTAGCAAACGCCGGGCGCCGCGCAAGTACTCTCAGGCCGCCGCCGGCCCGCCCTCAACCCGACACCGGCCCGCTACGGGGCGTGAGGTGCGGAGCGAGCCACGAGCGTACCAGCCGCTCCCACTTCTGCGGATCCACGTTCCACTCTTTCGTGTGGCGCGCGCCTTCGAAGGGTTCAAAGGTGACCATCTCCGGATTCTTTTCGGCGAGGCTGGCCGAGGGTTCGTACGGAACGTACTCATCGTCCACACTGTGGATTACCAACGTCGGAGTCCGTAGTTCGACGGCGCGGGCATCCCAGTCCATTGCCTTCAAGTCGACGGGCGCGGCCAGGCCGGTAAGGCGCCGGCCCAACGGATGCCCCAACATCAGCTGCCCGTAACGGCCCACGGCGTAGGGGATCCTGTTGATCTGGGCGTGGTGTGCCAGCACGTTGACCCAGTTGATCACCGGCGCATCCAGGACCATGGCCCTGACCACATGGCGGTGATGCGAAAGATCGGCAGTCTGCAGGCAGATCGCCCCGCCCATCGACCATCCGAACAGGACCACCTCGTGGGCGCCGTGGGCGAGTGCGTACTCAATGGCGGCGTCGACGTCGTGCCATTCCGTGGACCCCAGGCCGTACCGCCCGTCCGGGGCAGACGGCGCCAGGCCGTCGTTCCGGTAGGAAACCAGCAGGCTGTCGAGTCCGAGATCGTGCGCGACGCGCACCGCGCGCAAGCCTTCGAGGCGGGTAGCACCACGGCCATGGACCATGATCGCCCACACCTTCGCGGGCTTCCCTGCGCCTGACGGAATCAGCCACGCAGGCGCCTGGCCACCCTCGACATCGATCTGTACATCTTCCGAATCCAAGCCGAGCGCCGCCGGGGAGTCGTAGACGGCACCGCTCCACCATCCGCGCCGGGCCGTTGCCAGATCACCGCTGTAGACTTCCTCGACTTCGCGCTGCACCGTCCGCTCCGCGGGCGAATAGGACACGATCCGTCCGATCCGCGCGAACCCGGTTCCCCCGGCGAAAATGAGGCTGAACACGCCGTCGATGGTGGTGTCCGGGGTAGCTGCGAGGATGACCTGAAGCCCGTTGTCACCGCGCACCACCGCCAACACCTCTTGGTCAGCCTCGCGCACTGAGGGGGTGATGACCCGCCGGGCGAAATAGGCTGCGAGCGCCGAAGACCCTGCGCCCAGCAAGCCCGCAATGCTGCTTCCTGCAACGATCCCCGCAACAGTCCATTTGGCGCGGGCGGACAATTTCGCACCGTTCTCAACGGTTGGCGCAGATCGGGTCATGGATGCCATGTGACCATTCTCCCGGTTGCAGGGCCGTGTTCCGAACAGCGCCCTCTGTGGCGTTTCCTCCCGGGAGGAAGCGCCACAGCAAGAACAGAATTGCCGCGCTAAACCGTGCCTCCCGGCGCGGCTCAGGTCTACGCTGTAGCCATGAGTGAACCAATCGTCATCCTTACCGAAGAGCCTCTCGGCCCGGACGACCGCGTCAATATTGCCAAACTGATCGACGGCGGAGACTCGCCCCTGGTGGTGTTGGTGCCCGCTAACACAGAACGGCACTTGTTGGTGGACTTCCTCGAGAACCTCTCGTTGCTTGAAGTAGCCAAGGCATTCCGGGATCTGCTCGCAGAGGCACCCGATCCCCAGTCGGAGCGGGCCCAGGCGGCTGAGGCCTTGTCAGCGTCCCTGGCGGCCCTGGAAGGGCTGGGTGGCGGCGTGACGGGTGAAATAGTCGACGGCGGTGCCGTGGAGGGCTTGGTGTCCAAGGTCAAGGCACTCAATGCGGCACAGGCCGTCGTGGTCACGCGCCCGCACGCGATTGCCGATACCTTCCACACAGACTGGGCGAACAAGGCCCAGGACCAGCTGGGGCTGCCCGTGCTGCATCTCTATGCGGGCTCGGGATTTATCGGCGACTCGTGAGCGTTGAGACAGCATGAGCACTGCAGATAACAAGAAGTACTTCGAAGCCGCGGACCCCTTGGCCGGGGTTCCCCTCCAGGATGTCCCGAAGGACGGGCAATGCGTGGAGAAAACGGACGCGGAGTGGCGCGAGGAACTTACCCCGGAGGAGTTCAGGGTCCTTCGCCAGGCGGGAACGGAACGCCCGTACACGGGTGAGTACTGGGACACCCATACAGCAGGCGTGTACCAGTGCCGGGCGTGCGGCGCAGAGCTTTTCACCAGCAACGAGAAATTCGATTCCCATTGCGGCTGGCCGTCTTTCTGGGCACCGCTAGCGGAAGGCACCGTCCGGTACATCCATGACCGTACTTTGGGAATGGAACGGGTGGAGGTCCGCTGCGCCAATTGCGATTCACACCTGGGACACGTTTTCGAGGGTGAGGGCTACGGCACACCTACGGACCAGCGGTATTGCATAAACTCCGTTTCGCTCAAGCTTGTCGAATCCCCGGCCGGGCAGTAGTCCCGGGCGGTAGGTCCGGGCCCTGGATCCCCAAGCCAAGGCGGAGCTACCGGCAGTCCCCCGAAGGCCAGCCCTCCCCGGGCTGGATCTTCCGGGGGCTGCCGGAACCACTTGCGAAAGAGTTTCTTATGCTCGGGCCACTTTTGAATTAGCGACTCTGGCCGCTTGCTACGCTCACCTCAGAACAATGATTCTTGAGGAAAGGCACCGTCGACGATGACCACCACCGTTACCACCACCCGTCCACGCATCACCTCGGACAACCGGGACTGGATCTCCCTGAAGGCCGCAGCCACCGCCCTCCAGGCGTTCCAGGTCCAGGATGGTTCCATCCAGGACTCCCTCCACCACGAGGCTGCCCGGGCCTACACGGCCACCATCATGGAGGCCATCAAGAGCCTGGCTCCCGCGTTCCCGCACGACGCCGCCTATCTTGAACTCCTGGTCACGGACTTCGGCCGCTGGGCCGACGCCGGCTTCGGAGTCCCGGACTTCCTCGACTCGCTGCTGGCCTTCCAGCCGCAGCAACACCGCGAAGACGGGCTCCAGCACCTCGTGGTGTTCCCCATGTACACCCAGAACGGCAGCACGAGCCGTCTTGTGGAAGCTGTCCTGATCGAGGTGATCTGGCCCGAGTTCATCGGCGCATTGGAGGCCGGCGAATACTCCAACAAGCTGTTCGTACCCATCCGTTTCCTGGACTTCACCCCCGGGTACGACACCAATTCGGCCGTGCTCTTTCCCGAGACCGTTGCCGTAAGGGAAACGCCTGCCTTCACGTGGGGCGCCATCTTCGCGGACCGCGAGGCCGCACGCTTCCGCCGTGTCCTCAAAGCGGCCGCCGCAACGACATCCCTGAAGCTGCCCGCAGATGCAGCCGAGCTGTTGGATGACCAGGAACTCACGCAGCGGACATTCGTCATGTGGGACCTGATCCATGACCGCACCCACATGCGGGGCGACCTTCCCTTCGATCCGTTCATGATCAAGCAGCGGATGCCGTTCTTCCTCTATTCGCTCGAAGAGCTCCGCTGCGACCTGACAGCCTTCCGCGAATCCGTCCGGATCGAGAAGGACGAGGACGCTTCCCCCGACGCCCGGCGCCACGCGAAGCTCGTCCAGTACGCCGTCATCTTCGACCGTATCTTCCGGTTCGCGATCACGGGCAACCGGGTCCGCAACTACGACGGCCTGGGCGGCCAGCTCCTCTTCGCCTGGATGCACCAGCACCACGTCCTGCACTGGACCGACAGCAAGCTCAGCATCGACTGGGACGAGGCCGCCGACGTCGTCATCGAGCTCGGCGCCCGGATCGAAGAACTGTACTGGCGCTCCATCGACCGCCCCAAGGCTGCCCACTGGCTCGCAGCGTATAAGCTCATTTCCGGTACTGTCACTCCGCACCCGGCTTCGGTCTGGGCGAAGGGCCCAGAGGCACTGCCGCTCGACGGACCGCCCCGCGGCCTCACCGACCAGGTCCTCGACGACGAATTCCCCCTGTCCATGTTCTACGAAGCACTGGAGAAGAAAATGCGCCCGATCATCGAATCAACCACCGGTATCACCGGAACGACCGCAGCCTCATGACCGGCGAACCGCTGACTGTCGTCGTCACCGGTGGCAGCAACTCCTCCGGCATCGCTGTCGCCCGCGCCTTCGCGCTGGCCGGGCACCGGGTCTTCACGATCGGCTCGAACGAGGCCCGCATCAAGTCCGCAGCGGCCGAGGCGGGCAACGACGTCACTCCCCTGGTGTGCGATCTTTCCCGGCTGGAGTCCGTGCGCGAACTCGCATCGGAGATCCACGGGAGCACGGAAAGGGTCGACGGCGTCATCCACCTGGTGGGAGGGTGGCGCGGCGCCAAGGGAATCGAAGACCAGCCCGACGAAGACTGGGCCGCCCTTGAGCAAAGCGCCGTTACCACCCTGAGAAACGTCTCCCGGGTCTTCTACAAGGATCTCGCTTCCTCCCCCACGGGACGTTTCGCCATGGTGAGTTCGACGGCGGTCGCCGCACCTACCGCCGGAGCCGCCACCTACGCGGCGGCCAAAGCTGCCGCGGAGACCTGGACCCTGGCCGTGGCCGACGGGTTCCGCCGCGATCAATCAGGAAACAAGGACGAACCCGTGGAGCAACACAGCGCAGCCGTCGTCTTCGTGGTGAAGTCACTCCTGGACTCGGCGATGCGGAGGGAACATCCAGAGCGGAAATTCCCCGGATACACGGACGTTGAAGACTTGGCGGCGGCCGCCGTCGGGCTCTTCGACAAGCCGGCAGCGGAACTGAACGGACAGCGCCTCCTCCTGGCCAAATAGACTGAAAGCGTGAATGAACAAGTGACGAGCACTACAGAAGAATTCCCGGCTGCCCTCGAAACGGAAGCCAGTGGGCGTCTCCACGATCCCTCCGTCCGCGGTTTCGCCTCGGACAACTACTCAGGCGTCCACCCTGAGATCCTGGCGGCCCTTGCCGCAGCCAATGGCGGCCACCAGGTCTCTTACGGGGAGGACCAGTACACGGAACGGCTCCAGGAAGTCATGGAGCAGCACTTCGGCACCGGCATCGAGTGCTTCCCCGTCTTCAACGGCACCGGGGCGAATGTGTTGTCCCTGCAGTCACTTCTCCCGCGCTGGGGTGCGGTCATCTGCGCATCGACCGCCCACATCAACATGGACGAAAACGGCGCCCCGGAGCGGATCGGCGGCATCAAGCTCCTCCAGGTCCCGACGTCGGACGGCAAGCTGACTCCGGAATTGATCGACCGCGAAGCCTGGGGCTGGGGCGACGAGCACCGTGCACAGCCCCTGGCCGTCTCCATCACCCAGACCACCGAACTCGGCACGTGCTATACGCCGGAAGAAATCCGGGCGATCGCCGACCACATCCATGCCAAGGGCATGAAACTGCACATGGACGGTGCCCGGCTCGCCAATGCCGCCGCCCACCTGGGCGTGCCGTTGCGGACGTTCACCCGCGACGCCGGCGTGGACATTTTGTCCTTCGGCGGCACCAAGAACGGGCTGCTGTTCGGCGAAGTAGTGGTCGCACTGAATCCGGAGGCCGCCCATGGGCTGAAGTTCCTGCGCAAGATGAACATGCAGCTGGCCTCCAAGATGCGCTTCATTTCGGCCCAGTTCATCGCGCTTCTTGAGTCCGGGCTGTGGCTTCGCTCTGCGGAACACGCAAATGCCATGGCCTCACGGCTGCGCGCGGCGGTCGACTCCATCGAGGGTGTGGAGCCTACGCAGGCCACGGAGTCCAACGGAGTCTTCGCGGTGCTCCCCGCCGGCGTCGCCGATCGCCTCCGCTCCTCCTTCAAGTTCTACGACTGGAACGAAGCGAACCGCGAGGTGCGCTGGATGTGTTCCTTCGACACCACGGAAGAGGACATCGATTCCTTCGTTGCCGCAATCAAGCGCGAACTGGCGTCCGCATAGGGCACCGGACGGGGCGGCGTGGCTTCAAGGTTTCGCCGCCCCGGACACATAATCTGCGAAGGTGAACGCACTCGCACAGGTTCCCGCGGATTTCTTGCATGCGTTGGGAACGCTACGAAAAGCAAAGTGCCGGAGCGAGCTGCGGCTCGCGGAAATCCCGGCCCCCTCCCGCTTGGCCCCCTACGCCGTGGCCTTGGGGGCAGAGGTCTTCAGCCGGTCGATGCGTCCCGGCCGGACCCCTGTCCATGGCCCCGCTGCCATGGCATTTTCCAAGGAGAACACCCCGGGCTCCCCCGGCACGGCCGATGATGAAGACGATGAGCTCGCAACAGGCAGGTTCATCTTGCTCCACGATCCCGACGGCTCGGCTGTATGGGACGGGGAATTCCGGATCGTCACCTATATCCGGGCCCAGCTGGAAGCCGACATGGGCAACGATGCCATGCTCGGTTCCGTGGCCTGGACATGGCTCGTGGACGCCCTTGAAAACCATTCAGCCCAGTACCGCGCGGCGGGGGGAACTGCCACACGCATCCTGTCCGAGAGTTTCGGGACCCTGGCCGAAAGACCGGAAACCATCGACATCGAACTCCGTGCCTCATGGACACCTGCGTCTTCAGATGTCCAGGCCCATCTGGAGGCATGGTGCGACATGGTCTGCACATTCGCGGGGCTCCCTCCTATGCCTCCCGGCGTCACTCCGCTGCCTAATCGGCGGCTCACATGAAGTCCGTGAGAGTCCGCTCGAATCCCTGACCGGACCGGCCCCGCACAGAGTCGGTAAACTGAAGGCACCATGACCCCTGAAAACCTGGAACCCACCACGGCCGGCGCTCCGGCTGCTGATCCGACACCACACATCACGGTAGACGGCTTCGAAGGCCGGATACCCGAGATCATCGATCTGGATGCCCCGCGCGAGGGCGTGCCCCTTGTCATCGACACCCTGTCCGGCCTCGAGCGATGCGCCGCTGCCATCGCCGCGGGATCCGGCCCCGCCGGGGTCGACGCCGAACGTGCCTCCGGCTTCCGCTACGGGCAGCGTGCCTTCCTTGTGCAGATCAGGCGCGACGGCGCAGGCACCTGGCTGATCGACCCGGAACCCTTCGATGACCTGAAAATCATCAACGAAGCGCTGCGCGGCGTCGAGTGGATCCTGCACGCCGCGACGCAGGATCTTCCATGCTTGGCCGAGCTTGGCATGTGGCCCGACAAGCTCTTCGACACGGAACTCGCCGCACGCCTTGCCGGATTGCCACGCGTGGGCCTCGCAGCCGTCATCGAGCAGCTCCTGGGCTTCGGCCTCGCCAAGGAACACTCGGCCGCCGACTGGTCCACCCGCCCCCTCCCCGAACCTTGGCTGCGGTACGCGGCCCTCGACGTCGAGGTGCTCGCCGAACTGCGCGAAGAACTCATTGAACTCCTGGAAGCGGATGGCAAGCTGGAATTTGCCGAACAGGAATTCGCCGGCATCCTCGGAGCAGGCCTTCCAGCCCCGCGGGTGGACCCGTGGCGCAAGACCTCCGGACTGCACCAGATCCGTGACCGCCGTCAGTTGGCTGCCGTGCGCGAGCTTTGGTATGAACGGGATCAGCTCGCGCGGAAACGGGATGTTGCTCCCAGCCGCCTCATTCCCGATTCCGCCCTGGTCGCCGCGGCCAAGGCCATGCCCACAACCGTTCCGCAGCTCCTCGCCACCAAAGGCTTCCATGGGCGGGCCGCACAGCGCGAAGCACCCCGCTGGCTGCGCTGCATTGCCGGCGGGCGGAACACCGAAGACGTTCCACCGCTGCATCTTCCAACCAACGCTCCCCCGCCACCACGCGTCTGGACAGACCGCGATCCCGAAGCCGCGGCCCGCCTGGGGACCGCCCGGCCCCGGCTTCAAGAGGCCGCCGAGGGGCTCAAACTTCCGGTGGAGAACCTGCTCACTCCGGATTACATGAGGCGCGTGCTGTGGCGGCCGCCGTCGGACATCACTGTGGAGTCCGTGTCGGAAGAGCTGCGCACCCTCGGCGCCCGCGAGTGGCAAATCGCCATCACGGCGCCGATCCTCACCGAGGCGTCACTGAATCCGCAACCGCTGCCGCCCAAGGAACCCAAAGAGCCACGGAACCCGGCTTCCAAAGAACGGACCCCGGCCCCTTAGACCGAGGTTCCCGCGTCCCTCCGCAACGCCCGCTCACATATACGCCCTTCCGGCACAACGCCCGCTCACATATAGGCCCTTTTCCAAGGGCATTCGTTAAAGATCTGAGCGAGGGTCCGCTCGAAACCCTTCATATGTGAGCGAGAGTCCGCCGGAAACGCCTCATATGTGAGCGAGGATCGGTATTGGTCTCCTTGCGCGCTAAGTTACCGGCGAGTAACATTGCCGTCAATGACACCGGCTTCCCTTGTGAGGGCTGTCCGGCATCCATGTCTCAACGAGGAGCCACACATGAGCCACACCGGGAACAGCGCCAAGCCGCGGGCAGTCCGCGACGTCGTCTTCGTGGACGGTGTCCGGACACCGTTCGGCAAAGCGGGCGAAAAGGGCATCTATGCGGGCACCCGTGCCGATGACCTCGTCGTCAAGTGCATCCGCGAACTGATGCGTCGCAACCCAGGCCTGCCCGCCGAACGCGTTGACGAAGTCGCCATCGCCGCTACGACGCAAACCGGCGACCAGGGCTTGACCATCGGCCGCACCGCGGCCCTCCTGGCCGGCCTCCCCCGCAGCGTGCCCGGCTTTGCGATCGACCGCATGTGCGCCGGAGCAATGACCGCGGTCACGACGACGGCGAGCGGCATCGGTTTCGGCGCGTACGACGTCGTGATTGCCGGCGGCGTAGAGCACATGGGCAACCACCCCATGGGCGCGGGCGCGGATCCCAACCCCAGGTTCATGTCCGAGCGGATCGTGGATCCGGCCGCCCTGAACATGGGCAACACCGCCGAGAACCTGCACGACCGTTTCCCGTCGATCACCAAAGAGCGAACGGACACCTACGCCGCGGCGTCCCAGGCCAAGCTTGCTGCCGCCTACGGCAAGGGCCAGATCCAGCCCGACTTGGTCCCGGTCGCCACGATGAAACCCGGACAGGGCTGGACAGTGAACACCGTCGACGAGCCTCCACGCCCCGGGACCACGGTGGATGACCTTGCGGAGCTGCGCACGCCGTTCAGGGCCCACGGCCGGGTGACCGCAGGCAATGCCGCCGGCTTGAACGACGGCGCGACGGCGGCAGTCCTGGCTTCCGCGGAGGCTGCAGAGGAGCTCGGCCTGTCCGTGAAGATGCGCCTCGTCTCCTATGCCTTCGCCGGCGTCGAACCCGAAGTCATGGGCATCGGACCGGTCCCGGCCACCGAGAAGGCGCTCAAGAACGCCGGGCTCGGCATCGAGGACATCGGCCTTTTCGAGATCAACGAGGCCTTCGCGGTTCAGGTCCTGAGCTTCCTGGACCACTTCGGAATCGCAGACGACGACCCGCGCGTCAACCGCTACGGCGGGGCAATCGCCGTCGGTCATCCCCTCGCATCGTCCGGCGTGCGGCTCATGAACCAATTGGCCCGCCAGTTCGAAGAAGACCCGTCAGTCCGGTACGGCATAACGACCATGTGTATCGGCCTGGGAATGGGCGCCACAGTAATCTGGGAGAACCCGCACCACCCCGACTACAACAGCTACAACAGCGGAACAGAGACCTCCGCCGACACCGAGAGCAAGGGAGCCGCAGCATGAGCGCCGCCGAATTCCAGAAACTGGCCGGACTGTTCCCGGACGAGACCGTGACCCACTCCTACGTGCAGGACATCGAACTCCCCGGCAACGCCGGAACGTTCGCCCTGATCACCCTCGACAACGGCCTGGACCACACCAAGCCCACCACCCTCGGACCCAATACCCTCGTCGAGCTCGGGACGGTACTTGAAGGGCTCAAGGATCGCGCTGCGCGCGGCGGGATCGTCGGCGTCGGCGTCACGGGCAAGCCGTACTTCCTGGTGGCCGGAGCGGACCTTTCAGCGGTCAAGCAGCTCGAAGAGCGCGAACACGGCCTCTGGATGGCGCAGCTGGGCCACGACGTCTACGCGACGCTCGCCGATCTGGGTGTTCCGAGCTTCGCCTTCATCAATGGCCTCGCGCTCGGTGGTGGTCTCGAAATCGCCCTCCAGTCCACGTACCGCACGGTTTCAACCGGCGCCGGCGCTCTCGCTTTGCCCGAGGCCTTCATCGGGCTCGTCCCCGGCTGGGGCGGTGTCTACATCCTGCCGCGACTCATCGGCCCGGAAAACGCCGTCAAGGTCATGATCGAGAACCCGCTGAGCAACAACCGCACGCTCACCGGCCCCCAAGCCTTCCAGCTAGGCATTGCCGACGCCATCTTCGAACCCGCGGATTTCGTGGAGCAGTCCATTGCCTGGGCCGCGAAGGTGATCGCGGGCGAGGTCGTCCCGGAACGGAGCAACTCCGTGGATCCGGCGGATCCCGCAGTTGCCGAACGCTGGGCCGGCGCGGTGGCAGCGGGCCGGGCGTTGGTGGAAGCTAAGACCTCGAACGCATCACCGGCTCCGGCCAAGGTGCTGGATATCCTCGAGGCCAACCGGACCATGCGCAAGGCGGAATCCGCGGCCCTGGAATGCGAGACGCTCGCAGAGTTGATGCAGACGGACGAGTTCCGTTCCACCGTCTACGCTTTCCTGGACCTCGTGCAGAAACGGTCCAAGCGGCCTGCCGGTGCGCCCGACCGGAAGCTCGCACGTCCGGTGACGAAGATCGGCGTCGTCGGTGCCGGCCTGATGGCGAGCCAGCTCGCCCTGCTGTTCGCACGCCAGCTCAAGGTGCCCGTCGTCCTGACGGACATCGACCAGGAGCGCGTGGACAAAGGGGTCGCCTACGTCCATGCGGAGGTGGACAAGCTGCTCGGCAAGAAGCGGATCAGCTCCGACGCCGCCAACAGGACCAAGGCCCTGGTCACCGGCTCCGTCTCCAAAGAGTCATTCGCCGATGCCGACTTTGTCATTGAGGCTGTCTTCGAAGAACTCAATGTCAAGAAGCAGGTCTTCGCGGAAGTGGAGGCCATCGTCTCCCCGGAATGCGTCCTCGCCACCAACACCTCCTCGCTGTCCGTGACCGCGATGGCTGAGGATCTGCAGTACCCGGAGCGCCTGGTCGGATTCCACTTCTTCAACCCGGTTGCGGTCATGCCGCTCCTGGAGATCGTGCGGGCTCCGAAGACCGACGACGCAGTACTGGCCACCGCGTTCGAGCTCGCCAAGGGCTTGAAGAAGTCAGCCGTTCTGGTCAAGGACGCGGCCGCTTTCGTCGTCAACCGGATCCTGCTGCGGCTCATGGGCGAAGTCATTGCCGCGTTCGACGAAGGCACGCCCGCGGAAGTCGCCGACTCGGCGCTGCGCCCCATGGGCCTGCCGATGAGTCCGTTCACCCTCAGCGCGATGGTGGGCCTTCCGGTCGCCCAGCACGTCCAGGAATCGCTGCACGCTGCCTTCGGCGAGCGTTTTGCGGTATCCCAGAACCTGCAGAAGTTGGTTGACAACGGTGTGAAGTCACTCTGGGCCCCGGGTCCTGAGGGAAAGCCGGTCATCCCGGCGGAGACGTTGGCGCTCATGTCCTTCGGCACCACGCCTTCCACGGCCGAGCAAGTCCTGCGTCGCACGCAGGACGCCCTTGCCGAGGAAATCGGGCTCATGCTGTCCGAAGGCGTGGTGGCCGGGCCGGAAGACATTGACCTCTGCGTCATCCTCGGTGCAGGCTGGCCGATGTTCCTGGGCGGGATCACGCCCTATTTGGACCGGGTGGGAGCCTCCGAGCGCGTCAACGGCAAACGCTTCCTGGCACCCGGGATCGCTTCGAAGCCGGTAGCCGGGTAGCTTTCCGGCGCCTGCCGCGGGACGATTTCCCGTCCCGGCCGGCCGTGAATTCGGCTATGCCGCCTGCCGTGCACGGCGCCAGGCGGCATAGCCGATGACCAGCGAAATGAGGCAGCCAATGGTGGTGTCGATCAGTCGCTCTCCCAGGAGCGACGGGGACAGCTGGTGCCCCAGGCCGCTGAGCACAGCGACAAGCGGAGTCATGACCAGGGCATAGGCCGTGTAGTTGGCGGCCTTGAGGTATTGCCGGGCTGCCCCGACGATGCAGATGATGCCGACCGTCGCCCAGATGGGGAGGGCACCGAGAAGCAGTCCGCCCACGAGGACACCCAGCGCCGTACCCAGGCCCCGCTGGAAGGTGCGCGATAGTCCGGCCCGGCGGTCGCGTTGGACCACGAGGACAACCGTCAGCAGGATCCATTGGGAGTGTGGACCGCGCACGAGATTGGCCACAACTTGGGCGACGATCATGCAACTCGCCAAGCGCAGGGTGTACTGCCATCCGGACAGGGTTGCCAAACGGCGTCGCCATGCGCCGAGGTCCTTGGGCCAGGAACGGCGGGCCGGGGCCACCTCCGCTGCGGTTTTGCCCAGGAGATCGTATTCGACGCCGAACACCAGCAGCGCCAACAAGCTTCCCCCGAGCGCACCGGCCGCGAAGAACCATAGCAGGGTGTCGATCGGCACGGCACTTGAGGCGAGGGACGCGCCGATAATCATGAAGACGATGGCTTGAGTGCTTGCCTTGGCTGCGCTCGGTCGAAGACCGCCAAAGACAGTGGCGATGGCAGCGAGAGCGACGATCAGGATGCCGCTCCACGGTTGCATGGCACTGCTCAGCATGCCCGCCGCTGCTCCGCCTGCTCCGGCCAGGGAGGTATTGAGCAGTTCCGCGGATCTGTATTTCAGGCCGCCCACGTGACCGATGCCGGAGACGAGCAACGCGCCCAGCGCGGCAACCATTCCCGCCCCGATGTCACCAAGGACGATCCCCAAAACAATCGGGACCCCGAGTGAGAGTCCCGCGGTCAGGACGTGGACCAGGTTGATCTCGACCCGTTTCCAGCGCGTCGCGTCGACAATCACGTCGCGTCCTGCACTGGAAGCGCGTTTGAGGTGGTGACGCCAGCGCGGCGGGGCCGCCAACGGATCCGTCATGTTCCACCTCGTTTCAGGGACGTTCCCATCCGGTAGTGTCCGGCAGCCTCCGGGCAAGGCCGCCCAATGAGCTCACCAATTCGGCAAAGGCCTCCCCTGGGTGGTTCTCCGAGACGATGCGCGCATTGGGAGGCTCGCCCCACAGTCCGCGGAAGTCCGCCACGGTGGTTCCGATGAGTCTTGGGGCCGCCGTCTCGACGTGCACTGTTGCCGTGCGGGTGCCGTACCTGGCGGTTCCGGCGGCGACGGACGCGGCGAAATAGTCGTGGATGTGCGCCACGTAGCCCTGGCCGTAACGGCGATGGAACTCGAAATAGAAGCGAAGCATATCGCTGACGTGCCGCACGAGTTCGTTCGAAGCCATGCTGCGCCGCCCCTCCGGCTGCTCCGGAAGGACAAGTTCCGGCTCGGTGCAACCCGCCTCGGAAGCCAGGGCGGCCACGTGTTCATGTGTCAGTTCGATCCGTTCCGTGGTCTCCAGGGCGCACACCACCGGCAGGCGTTCCTCAGGAAGTCCGGAGAAGGCCGCAAACACCTCGGCCGCTGCGTGCGGATCAACGTGGGTGTTCCATTCGGCAGTGGGTGTCGTGTTGCCCTGATAGTAGTAGCTGCCACCCATGATCACGACGCCGCGCAGCAGCTCCGGTAGCCGCGGCTCGGCCCGCAGAGTGAGGGCGAAGTTGGTGAGGGGCGCCGTCAGCAGGGCGGTCAGCTCCCCCGGCCGTGACCGGGCCGCTTCGACCCAGAGCTCGACGGCGTCGACGGCGTGCACTTTTCCGTGCGGTTCCGGCAGCTCGGCGTAGCCGACGCCTTGGGGCCCGTGGGTTTCCGGAGTGGTGGTCAGCGGGATCCGCAACGGAGCCCGGGCACCGATGGCAACGGGCACCTCGGGGCGGCCGCACAACTCGAGCAGCGACAGGTTGTTGCGTGCCACCTGCTCCGCCGCGACGTTGCCCGGGGTGCTGCTCACGGATACAAGCTCCACATGCGCCTGGCTGCACAAATAGGCCAAGGCAAGGGCGTCGTCGATTCCCGTGTCGCAGTCCACGAGCAAGCTCACGGACTCGCGCTGGCCTGCAACCGCTGCCTGCTCCCCGCTCATGGAACGCTCCTTAGAAAAGGGCAACCTTGGGCGTGCGGGGGAAGATGTCATCCAATTCGGCGCGTTCTTCTGCCGTGGGCACCCAGCGCACCGCCTTCGCGTTCTCGGAGATTTGCTCCGGGCGGGTGGCTCCCGCAATAACGCTGCTGACTGCGGGCTGGGCGGCCAGCCAGGAGAAGGCCACCTGCAGTTCGTTCAGGTCCCGCTCTTTGGCGAATTGGCTGAAGCGGCCCAGCTGGACCCAGTCGGCGTCGTTCACCATGTTGGTCCGTGTGTGGCTGAGGCGCGATCCTTCCGGGGCGTTGCCTGGAGCATACTTGCCCGTCAGGAGGCCGTTCGCCAGGGGGAAATACGGCAGGACACCGAGCCCGAAAGCCCGGGCGGCCGGCAGCACTTCGAGTTCCGCGCGGCGGTCCAGCAAGTTGTAGTGGTTTTGCGTCGAAATGAACCGCGCACCGCCCTGCATCCGGGCGACGTATTCGGCTTCGGCGATCTGCCAACCTGCACGGTTGGAATGGCCGAGGTACCGGACCTTGCCGCTTGTCACGAGGTCATCGAGGGCGGCGAGGGTCTCGTCAACCGGGGTGAGAGGGTCCGGCGTGTGGTATTGGTACAGGTCAATCCAGTCTGTGCCGAGGCGGCGCAGCGATGCCTCGGCGGCCTGGATGATGTAGCGGCGCGATCCCCGGGCACCAAAATCGTTGCCGTTGGCGCCGTGCATATCCATGCCGAATTTCGTGGCCACGATGGCGTCGTCCCTGCGACCTTTGAGGGCGACGCCCAGCATGGTCTCACTGAGGCCTGGCTCCCGGCCATAGACGTCCGCAACATCGAAAAGGGTCACGCCGGCATCCAAGGCGGCATGCACTACCGCGTTGGTACCCTCCTGCGATTCCGTGGCCGTATTGGCCCGGCCGAGATTGTTGCACCCCAAACCGACTACTGAGACGGTCAATCCGGAATTTCCAAGACGGCGATATTCAGTCATGGTTTCACCCTACAACGCCCGCACTGGCCGATCCGCCGCTCAGGATCCGAAGGCTATTCCTGCCTCTTCCATCGCGTCGTGCAACTGGGCCATGACCTTGGGGCCCATGCCGTGCAGGGCCGCCACCCGCGCCTCACCGAATTCGGCGAGCTGCTCCAAGGTTTCCAGACCCTCGTGGGCGAGTGCCCTTCGTGCCGGAGCGGACAAGCCCTTCGGCAGCGGAGTATGTCCGGGCCAGTTGCTCTTGGGCGCCATGTTTGTCCCTTCGAAGCGGAGATATGGTCCTTAGAGGGTAAAGCCCGCGCCGGTTTTCGGCGAGTGTTTCACTTTGAAGGCGGTGGGTTCAGCATGGGTTGCGGCAGCGATGCTCAGCTTGGTGAAGTCCAGGTCTTCTCCCCGGATGCACACCTTGATCGCGTTCACGGCCTTGTTGACGTCCGGGCACAGGCAGAAAATGTTGAGCTTCGAGTCGCCGATCTCGGAACGATCCACGGTACCCAGTCCCCGCCAGGCCAGTTCGCTCATCAAAGCGGCCTTGGCCTTGCGTTCAAGGTAACGGTCGCGGTCGGTGCCGTCCTTCGTCTTCAGCGCAATCTGCGCGACCACCCAAAACTGCTCTTCCTCGGGAATCTCCGCATAGCCGTCCTCTTCGCATTGCACGGCAAAGGCCGTCATAAGTCCTTCGACGGCGGATTCGTCCTCGACGTCGGTTTCGTCAGTACTGCTCTGGTGTCCTACGACCCCGTGGTTGATGACGAACTGCTTGAATTCGTCGTCATACCAAGCCTCCCGGAAATGCAGGACCGCTTCGTCGTCGCGCTTATACGTGCGGATGATGCCGCTCATGCCTGTCCTTTTCTGAACCACTCCGCGCAGGTACTGTTTGGACCTGTGCCGTCGAAGGGTGCTGTTTGTTGGATATCGCCCGGAACAGGCCGTTCACAGCTTGGGGAGACTGCCTGTGCTGGGGTGTTCTTGTCCTGGCAGGGGCCGCGCGAAAGGCACCTTTGTCCCCAGAACCTGCGCGACGACGTCGTGCGTGATCTGTTGGGCGGTGAGCCCCACCCGCTCAAGGACCTGGCTCCTGGTTCCATGGTCGAGGAATTCGACCGGAAGCCCCACCTCGTTGAGGGCCGTGTCCACGCCGGCCGCGCGCATCTCCTGGCGGATCCGGGATCCGACGCCGCCCGCTCGGACGCCGTCTTCGATGCAGATCACCAATCGGTGCCGGGCCGCGAGGGCAATGATGGACTTGCGAACAGGCAGGACCCACCGCGGATCCACCACTGTGGAACTGATGCCTTGGGATCCGAGCCGGGACGCGACGTCGAGGGCTAGCTCGGACATTGCGCCGACGCTGACAATCAGGACATCGTTCTCCGTGGAGCCTTCGGGGCGGCGCGCCAGCACGTCGACGCCGTCGGAAAGCCGTTCGATCGCTTCGATCTCACTTCCGACGCTGCCCTTGGAGAAGCGCACCACGCTGGGTGCGTCGGCGATGGCGACCGCCTCGCGGAGCTCTTCCCGCAGGCGGCTGGCATCCCGCGGAGCCGCGAGGTGCAGCCCCGGAACGATCTGGACCATCGCCATGTCCCACATGCCGTGGTGGCTGGCTCCGTCCGGGCCTGTCACGCCGGCGCGGTCCAACACAACCGTCACTCCGGCTTTGTGCAGGGCAACGTCCATGAGGAGCTGGTCAAAGGCGCGGTTCAGGAACGTGGCGTAAACGGCGACGACAGGGTGCAGTCCACCAAAGGCCATGCCTGCGGCCGAGGTGAGGGCGTGCTGTTCGGCGATGCCGACGTCGATCACTCGTTCCGGGTGCCGTTCCGCGAACTTGTGCAAACCGACGGGGATCAGCATGGCCCCGGTGATGCCTACGATGTCTTCGCGTTCATCGGCAATGTCCGCGATTTCCTCGGCGAACACCGAGGTCCACGAGCGGGCTCCACCGGCTTCGGTGGGTTCGCCGGTTTCGGGATCGATGATCCCGACGGCGTGGAACTGGTCCGCCTCGTTGGCGAGGGCGGGCGCGTAACCGTGCCCCTTTTCGGTCATCGCGTGGACGATCACGGGGCCGCCATAGTTGCGGGCAGTGGTGAGCGCGTGCTCAAGGGCCCGCACGTTGTGGCCATCGACAGGGCCGATGTACTTCATGCCGAGGTCTTCGAACATGCCTTGCGGAGCCCACCAATCCTTGATGCCCTTCTTCATGGCATGCAGGCTCTTATAGGTGAACTGGCCGATCGGTCCGCCGCTTTGAAGTTTCTTCTTCCACCAGTCCAACACCACTTCGTAGGTGGGTGCTGCCCGGAGGGAGTCGATCGTGGGGCGTAGTGAAGCGAGGTAGTCTGCCACACCGCCCACGGTAGGGGCATAGGAGCGTCCGTTGTCGTTGACGACGATCACTACGCGGCGTCGCTTGTCCGCGGCGATGTTATTGATCGCTTCCCACGCCATGCCGCCCGTCAGGGCGCCGTCTCCGACGACGGCGACAACGCAGCGATCGCCCTCACCGGTCAACTGGCGGGCCCGGGAGATACCGTCGGCCCAGGACAAGGAAGAGGAGGCGTGGGAGCTTTCCACGATGTCGTGCTCGGACTCGGCACGATCGGGGTAGCCGGACATGCCCCCTTGCTGCCGGAGGGTGCTGAAATCCTGCCTGCCGGTCAACAATTTGTGGACGTAGGACTGATGGCCGGTGTCGAAAACGATGCTGTCACGCGGCGAATCGAAGACTTTGTGGATGGCCATGGTGAGTTCCACCACGCCAAGGTTCGGTCCAAGGTGACCACCCGTTTGAGCGACGTTGGTGATGAGGAAAGTCCTGATCTCGCCTGCAAGCTGCTCCAACTGCTGACTGGTGAGCTTGCTCAGGTCCTGCGGGTTCCGGATTGTCTCCAAAAGTCCCAACGGCCCCTCCTTAAGGTGATTGACGTGCTATACAACTCTAACGCCTTGGCCGGCACCAAGCCGCAGGAAAGGCTACAGCCCCGGCCGGTCGATGACCAGCCGGGGCTGTAGCTGTTGCCTTATAGCTCAGGCAGAGTTCGCGCTAGTGTGCCGAAACGATCTCCGCGCTTCCGAAGTAAACCCGGCGGAAAAGCGTTGCCGGGTTTACTTCGGGCCCTTACGCGGAGATCTGGCGCAGAACGTACTGCAGGATGCCGCCGTTGCGGTAGTAGTCCGCTTCGCCCGGGGTATCGATGCGCAGCACGGCATCGAAGGACTTGGTGCTGCCGTCCTCTGCCGTTGCCGTGACCTTGAGCGTCCTCGGCGTCGTGCCGTTATTCAGCTCGGTGACGCCCTCGACGGAGAACGTTTCCGTGCCGACCAGGCCAAGCGACGCAGCGGATTCACCGGCCGGGTACTGCAGCGGGAGGACGCCCATGCCGATGAGGTTGGAGCGGTGGATGCGCTCGTAGCTTTCGGCGATGACAGCCTTCACACCCAGCAGCGCGGTTCCCTTGGCAGCCCAGTCACGGGAAGAGCCGGAGCCGTACTCCTTGCCTGCCAGGACCACCAGCGGGGTGCCGGCTGCCTGGTAGTTCTGGGCAGCGTCGTAGACGTAGGCCTGGGGTCCGTCCGCCTGGGTGAAGTCGCGGGTGAAGCCACCCTCGACGCCCGCACCGTCGTTGAAGTCAGCGAGCAGCTGGTTCTTGATGCGGATGTTCGCGAAGGTTCCGCGGATCATGACCTCGTGGTTGCCACGGCGTGAACCGTAGGAGTTGAAGTCCTTGCGCTCCACACCGTTGGCCAGAAGGTACTGGCCTGCAGGGGTGTCCGACTTGAAGGAGCCGGCCGGGGAGATGTGGTCGGTGGTGACCGAATCGCCGAGCTTCAGCAGCACGCGGGCGCCGGCGATGTCCGTTACCGGTTCCGGCTGTGCCTTCATGCCTTCGAAGTACGGGGGCTTCCGCACGTACGTGGACTTGGCGTCCCAGGCGAAGGTGTCGCCTGCCGGGGTCTCGAGTGCCTTCCAGCGGTCGTCGCCGTCGAAGACGCCTTCGTAGCCGCGGGCGAACATTTCCTTGTCGATCGAGGAATCGATGACCTTCTGGACCTCGACAGGATTGGGCCAGATGTCCTTCAAGAAGACATCGTTGCCGTCCTGGTCCTGGCCCAGCGGATCCGCGTCGAAGTCGAAGTCCATGGTTCCGGCCAGGGCGTAGGCGATGACCAGCGGCGGCGAGGCCAGGTAGTTCATCTTGACGTCCGGGTTGATGCGGCCTTCGAAGTTGCGGTTGCCGGAGAGGACAGCCGCGACGGAAAGGTCGTTGGCCTGGATAGCCTCGGAGATTTCGGCGTCGAGCGGTCCGGAGTTGCCGATGCAGGTCGCGCAGCCATAGCCCACGATGTAGAAGCCGAGCTTCTCCAGGTATGGGGTCAGGCCGGACTTCTCGTAGTAGTCGGTGACAACCTTGGAGCCGGGAGCGACCGAAGTCTTGACCCACGGCTTGGAGGCGAGGCCCTTGTCGACAGCGTTGCGGGCGAGCAGCGCCGCAGCCAGCATCACGGAAGGGTTGGACGTGTTGGTGCAGGAGGTGATCGAGGCGATCGAAACTGCACCGTGGTCCAGTTCGAATTCGCGGCCGTCAGCTGTTGTGACGCTCACTTTGGTCGACGGGCGACCGTTGGACTTCGGGCCGTGTGCGTGCGGCGCTACGTCGGCCAGGTGGGTCGCGGAGGCGGTGAACGACGGCGAATCGGAGGCCGGGAAGCTCTCGTCAATCGCTTCGTCCAGGCTTCCGTCGGCCAGGTCTTCCTTCACGTAGTTGCGCAGGTCCTCGCGGAACTGGGCCTTGGACTCCGTGAGGATGATGCGGTCCTGGGGACGCTTCGGGCCCGAGATGGAGGGAACAACCGTGGACAGGTCCAGCTCGAGGTACTCGGAAAACTTGATCTCGTGCGAGGGATCGTGCCAGAGGCCCTGTTCCTTCGCGTAGGCCTCGACCAGGGCGACGTTCTGATCGGAGCGGCCGGTGAGGCGCAAGTACTCGAGCGTGACGTCGTCGATCGGGAACATCGCTGCCGTGGAACCGAACTCCGGGCTCATGTTGCCGATGGTGGCGCGGTTGGCCAGCGGCACAGCCGCAACGCCTTCGCCGTAGAACTCCACGAACTTGCCGACCACGCCGTGGTTGCGCAGCTGCTCGGTGATGGTCAGGACGACGTCCGTGGCGGTAGCGCCCGCGGGGATGGAACCCGTGAGCTTGAAGCCGACAACGCGCGGGATCAGCATGGAGACGGGTTGGCCCAGCATCGCAGCCTCGGCTTCGATGCCGCCGACGCCCCAGCCCAGCACGCCCATGCCGTTAACCATGGTGGTGTGGGAGTCCGTGCCGACGCAGGTGTCGGGGTAGGCGCGGAGGACGCCGTCAACTTCGCGGGTCATGACGGTGCGTGCCAGGTATTCGATGTTGACCTGGTGGACGATGCCGGTTCCCGGGGGAACAACCTTGAAGTCGTCAAAAGCAGTCTGGCCCCAGCGGAGGAACTGGTAACGCTCGCCGTTGCGCTGGTATTCGATCTCCATGTTGCGCTCAAGGGCGCCGGAGTTGCCGAAGGCGTCGATCTGCACGGAGTGGTCGATGACCATCTCAGCCGGAGCCAGCGGGTTGACGCGCTTGGGGTCGCCGCCGAGGTCCTTGATGGCTTCACGCATGGTGGCAAGGTCAACGACGCAGGGAACCCCGGTGAAGTCCTGCATGATGACCCGGGCCGGAGTGAACTGGATCTCGGTGTCCGGCTGGGCATTTGGATCCCAGCCAGCCAGGGCGCGGACGTGGTCGGCCGTGATATTGGCGCCATCTTCCGTCCGCAGGAGATTTTCAAGCAATACCTTAAGGCTGAACGGAAGGCGGTCTGCGCCCTCAACGGAGTTCAACCGGAAAATTTCATAATCGGTGCCGGCTACATTCAGTACGCCTTTGGAACCGAAGCTGTCCACAGTGCTCATGGCAGGACTCCTCTCGCAACAGCTTTCATCTTTGTCGCGTGGTTGACCGCTAGCTAGTTAGGCAAACCTAATCTGGGCATCGTGCGGTCGGTGGAGAAGTGAAGCGCGACGTAGGACTTCTCCACCATCGTAGTGGCGGCTATGCCGCGGGCACCAGCAACGCAACGGTCTCGAGGTGATGTGTGTGCGGGTACAAGTCGAAGGCCCGGAGGGATTCAAGCTGCCATCCGCCGTTCCGGAAGTACCCCAGATCACGCGCGAAGGAGGCCGGATCACACGACACATAGGCGATTGCCCGCGGCCCGGACTCGATGAGCTGGCTGACCACGGCTTTGCCCGCTCCGGCCCGCGGCGGGTCGATCACCAAGGCATCGAAGCTCCGGGGGCGCTGCCTGAGCACGCGTTCCACCCTGCCCTGGACAATTTCCACTTGGGTCTCTCCATGCAGATTCTTGCGGGCATCCCGGCTGGTCCCGGGCGATCCTTCGACGGAGAGCACCGAACCGGTGATCCCCACAGCATCCGCCAAGGGCGCCGTAAACAATCCGGCTCCCGCGTAAAGATCGGCGACGGCCGATCCCGGAAGGAGGTAGCCGCCGTCGTGCAGGAATCCGGTCACCGCCCCCACCAGGGTCCCGGGCGCATCCTTGTGGATCTGCCAGAACCCTTCTCCCGTCACACGGTAGTCGTGACCGGCAGCCGATTCCTGGACCCACGTCCTGCCGCGCAGCTGCAGGACTTCGCCGCCCGCGGGGTCGAAGCTTGCCACTGAGACGTCATGCGGGAGCTGGCCCAGGATCCGGTTGAGGCGCCGGGCATCGGTACCTTCTTCCGGGGCGAGAAGGACGAGCGGACGCGATCCGTTGGCAGGCGCGGCCACTTCCACCCGTGAGATCCCCCGCAGGTCGATGTCCCAGAGCCGCAACTCGTTGATCCCCGGCAGTGCCAAGGGCATCTCGTGGACCGGAATCACGACGTCGGAGCGGTGGGCATGCATCCCGAGCCGGCCACCTGGGGTGACAGCAAAGCTGGTACGGGTCCGCCAGCCGAGCCCGGTATCGCCGTCGGACCCTGTATCGCCGGCGGAGCCCGAATCACCGGCGGCCGCCGGCTCCACTTCGACATCGAGTTCGACGCCGGCGAGCCGCTTGAGCTGCTCGGCGAGGACTTCGGCTTTGAGAAAGCGCTGCCGTTCCAGTGTTACGTGCCCGAGTTCGGCCCCGCCCACGGGCGGACCGCCCTTGCGCCAGGCGGCAAGCGAGTCGGCGAGCGGCCAGAAATGGCGTGTCCGGTCCTCTGATGCTTCCAGGACGTCGACGACGTCGGCACGCCAGAAACGGGAAGACTCACCCGCGTCGGTCAGCCGGACCCGGACCTTCTCCCCCGGGATGCCGTGCCGGACAAAAATGACCCGGCCTTCGTGCCGTGCGACAAAGTGGCCGCCGTGGGCGATGGGGCCGACGTCCACCACCAGCTCCGTGGCAGCTCCGTCCTGGGCCGTGGGCGAGCTGGATTCGGGGTTGCTGGGGTGGGTCATCAGGTATCCTGCAATGCCTTTGCTTCTTCGGAGGACTTCAATTGCCAGGGAACGCTGGCCACCATGACGCCGGGTTCAAAATGGAGCCGGGCCTTGATGCGGAGGGCGGTCTGGTTGTGGACGAGCTGTTCCCACCACTTGCCGACGACGTACTCCGGGATGTAGACGACGATCAGGTCGCGCGGGGAATCGCGGCGCATGTTCTTGACGTAGTCCAGGATGGGCGTGACGGTTTCCCGGTACGGGCTCGCCAAAACGGTCAACGGGACAGGCATGTCCAGCTTGTCCCAGGCCTCGACCGTGTGAGCCGTTTCCTCGTGGTCGATGTCGACGATGATGGCGTCCAGCCGGGACGGCCTCGATGCCCGGGCGTAGGCGAGGGCGCGCAGCACCGGTTTGCGGACATGGGACACCAGCAGCACGGCGTGGACCCGGGTAGGCAATGCACGCGGGGAAGAATCCTCGTCAACGGCCAGTTCCTTGGCCACATTGTCGTAGTGGGCGCGGATGCTCCACATGATGAGGAACAGGATGAACATCGCCAGGAGGGCGATCCAGGCGCCCTGCCCGAACTTGGTGATCAGCACGATGGTCAGTACCAGCGCCGTCATGGCGAAACCCAGTCCGTTGATGGTGCGGGACTTCACGATCCTGCGGCGGACGGCTTTGTCCTGCGCAAGTTTGAGTTCCCGGCCCCAGTGCCGCACCATGCCTAGCTGGCTCATCGTGAAGGAAATGAAGACGCCAACGATGTACAGCTGGATGAGCTTGGTGACATCGGCGTTGAAGGAAATGATGAGGACCAAGGCCCCGGCCGCAAGGGCCAGGACGCCGTTGCTGAAGGCCAGGCGGTCTCCGCGGGTCCGAAGCTGGCGGGGAAGGTAGCCGTCCTGGGCGAGGATGGACCCCAGGACCGGGAATCCGTTGAACGCCGTGTTGGAGGCGAAGACGAGGATGACGCCGGTGGCGGCGACAACAACGTAGAACGGGATGGACCCGGCGCCGAAGATCGTCTGTGCAATCTGGCTGATGGCAGGGTTCTGGATGTAGTCGTCCGGGGGCGGTTGGCCATGCAGGAGGAATTCCTTGGCCGGATCCAGCACGATGTGGACCTTGGTGGCATTCGCAAGGTAGATGATGCCCGCGAGCATGGCCGAGGCGATGACTCCGAGCAGCAAGAGCGTGGTGGCCGCGTTCTTGCTCTTGGGCTTCTTGAAGTTCGGCACGCCGTTGCTGATGGCCTCCACACCGGTCAGGGCGGCCGCGCCGGAGGAGAAGGCCCGCAGGAGCAGGAACGCACCTGCCAGGCCCACGAGTCCCTGGTCGAATCCCTCTTGCGGGACGATCGTGAAGGCTGCCGAGGGAGCCTGGCCGAGTTGGCCTGTGGCCGCCTGGAAGATACCGACGGCCGTCATGCCCAGGATGGAGAACATGAAGATGTAGGTGGGAACCGCGAAGACACTGCCGGCTTCCTTGATTCCGCGCAGGTTCACGAGTGCCAGGACTATGACGCCCACTGTGGCGATGAGCGCCTGCTGCCCATGCAGCGAAGGGATCGCCGTGGTCAGGTACGCCGCCGCGGAGGACATCGACACGGCGACGGTGAGGACGTAGTCCACCAACAAAGCCGCGGCGACCGTCAGGCCCGCGAACTTCCCCAGATTGACGTTGGCGATTTCGTAGTCGCCGCCACCTGAAGGGTAGGCGTGCACGTTCTGCCGGTACGAGGCAACAACCGTGAGCAAGACCACCATGACTGCGAGGCCTACGAGCGGCGAAATGGCCACGGCACTCACGCCCGCGAGGGCCAGCGTCAGCAGGATTTCGTCAGGGGCGTACGCCACGGAGGACAGGGCATCCGAAGCGAAAATCGGCAGCGCGATGCGCTTGGGAAGCAGGGTGTGGGCCAGGCGGTCGTTCCGGAACGGCCGCCCCACCAACACCCGCTTCGCGGCGTTGAGAATTGTCAGCACTCCGCAAAGCTACTCTGAATCGAACGCGATGTCATGACGGCGGACTGGCTTCCGCGACTTGCCCCGGTAGAGTCTTACCGAGCGGCAAGCATAAGAGTGAAGGAGAAACCGTGGCTCACTTTGTGATCATGGGTTGCGGACGAGTTGGCGCAACGTTGGCGCACACCTTGGAAGACGCCGGCCATTCGGTGGCAATCATCGACCAGGACGACCGTGCCTTCCGCCGCTTGCGCAGCGGATTCACCGGTAGGAAAGTCACGGGCGTCGGATTCGACCGGGACACCCTTAAGCAGGCAGGTTGCGAGGAGGCGTACGCCTTCGCCGCCGTCTCCAGCGGTGACAATTCCAATATCCTCGCCACCCGGGTAGCCCGGGAGACTTTCCATGTTTCGCATGTTGTTGCCCGCATCTACGATCCCGGCCGCGCCGAAATCTACCAGCGTTTGGGCATCCCCACGGTAGCCGCCGTACGTTGGAGCGCGGACCAGGTACTGCGCCGGATCCTGCCCGAGCAGCACTTGGCAGGCGATTACCGCGAACCCTCGGGTCGGCTGGTTTTGTCCGAAGTCGACCTTGACCAAGGCTGGATCGGGCACCCGTTGACTGCCATCGAGGCGGCATCCGGAATCCGTGTCGCTTTCCTTACCCGCTTTGGCGAAGGCGTCCTGCCCCAGGCCGGAACGGCGTACCAGGAGGGCGACACCGTGCACGCCATGTTGAATCTGGACCGCAGCGCCGAGGTGGCGCGCATCCTTTCCAGCGCACCCGCCAAGGAGTCTGAGTGAAAGTCGTTATTGTCGGCGCAGGCAGCGTCGGTTCATCGATCGCGCGGGAATTGCTTGCCCACAAACACGAGATCATGCTGATCGACCTCAAACCGGAGGTCATCGGGCGCAGCGGGCTCCGAGGGGCCCGCTGGCTGGTGGGCGATGCGTGCGAATTGAGCACGCTGCAGGAAGCGAAATTGGAAGGGGCCGACGTCGTCGTGTCCGCGACCGGCGACGACAAAGTCAACCTTGTGGTGTCCTTGCTGGCCAAGACCGAATTCGGTGTGGGCCGCACGGTGGGCCGGGTCAATAATCCCAAGAACGACTGGATGTTCAACGATTCCTGGGGCGTCGACGTCGCAGTCAACACCCCGCAGCTCATGACGGCGCTCGTGGAAGAGGCCGTGGAAATCGGTGACCTCGTCCGCTTGCTGACCTTGCAGACGGGCGTGTCCTCGCTCGTCGAATTCACGGTTCCCCACGACTCGCACATCATCGGGAGCACCGTGGGCGGCATCGAATGGCCCGACGACGCCACCCTGGTGGCGATCCTCCGGGACCATGCGCCCATCACACCAAGCCGCGACGACGTGATCGACGGCGGCGACGAACTGTTCTTCGTCACGACCATTGTTGCCGAAGACGGCCTCAGGGCCTTGCTCTCCCCGTCCGCCGCGGACCACGGCTCGGTTGACGTCGAGGAAGAGTTTTCGGATCAGTCCGACGACGACGGTTTCGACGGCTGAGGGTCGCGGTTCGGCTTCTGGGCCGGCGCCGGCCGGGTCAGGAGCCAGGCAATCCAGAGACCCAGGATATACAGCGGAGCGCCCATGATCAGCCTCATGGTAGCGAGCGCGGCCAGGCCGGGTTCGCCCATGAAATACAGGGGCACCTGGACCACGAGCCGTAGTGCGAGCACGGCAATGACCACCCATGTGCCGATGGCGTATGCCCGCAAGCGCTCCGGGTTCTTCCGCCATTCGAAGCCCTCGTTGCGGACGAATCCGAACAGCAGGCCGGCGATCGGCCACTTGAGCAGGATCGACAGCACCATTCCCACGATGTAGGCGATATTCGTGTAGAAACCCAGGACGTAGAAATCCTCGGCCTTGCCGGTGGTGTTCGCGAGCCAAGCGGAGATGGCGACGCCGGCGATCCCGGCAAGCGCCTGGGTCAACGGGCGCCGTTGGACCAGCCGGACCACGGTGAAGACGGCTGCCGCCGCGAGGGAGGCAATCAGGGACGCCGGAAGGTCACGGGTGACCATGAAAGCGATCAGGAAGACGAGGCCGGGCACGATGCTCTCGGCTATCCCCTGAACACCCCCGGCCGATTTGAGGATGTCCACGTGCCCGTGGCTGTTGCGTTGGAGTCCCGCTTTTTCTGCGTAGCCGGCAGCGATGTCCGCAATGCTCGGCCCTTGGGTGACCTGCAGGGGCTCCTCCTCCGAGCCAGGCTTTTCCTGCGCTGGTTTTTCGTGGGGGCCGGATCCGTTGGCGACGGTCATTGGTGCTCCTGCCGGGAGAGGATTTCATAGCGCGGATTGAACATGGTGGGCATCCCGTCCCGCGGCGTGACCATGCCTTCGAGCCGCAGGACAGTCCCGGGTTCGATACCGGGCACTTTGCGGCGCCCGAGCCAGATGACGCGCAGTCGGGTCAACGGACCCGTGTCTCCCCTGTGCGCTATCCGGTCGACGACGATCGCCGAAAAGTGTGCTTGCTCGTTGGCGGGCTGGTAGGTCACCGACTCGATGAAACCCGTGCAGTCGACCCGGCCCCGGACGGGGAGCTCAGAGAGGGGCAGGGACGCCGGGCTGCCTTGGGCGGCAGCGGCACGCGCCGCATTGTCAGCCAATCTGGGTGATCTCCGGGCCGCGTTCGGGTCGCTGAAGCTCCGGCGTTTCATGGGGAGCACCGTGCTGCCCGGGGGCTACAGCGTCCTTGGGCAGCTTCAGCTGAAGCAGCTCACGGGGCGGCATCGGGTTGTCTCCGCGAATGACCACAACCTTGCGGAAGAGGTTCTCCAGTCCTTCGGCCGCTTTCCTGTCCAAAGCCGCGTTGCCGCCGATGACGCCACGAAGGAACCACCGGGGCCCATCCACGCCCATGAACCGGGCAGCCCGGAAGCCACGTCCGCCGTCTGCGGATTCTGTAGGAAGTTTGGCGATGAGTTCCGTGCCGAAGGTGCCGATGATCTCCTCCACTTCGCCTCCTTGGCTGGACACGGACTGGCCGATTTGTTCGCGGATCTCGTCCCACAACCCTTCGGAACGTGGAGCGGCAAACGCCTGGAGCTGGAGGCTCGAGCCATCGAGGTCCATGGTGACCGCCACTACCCGCTGAGTTGCCTCTTCTACTTCGAGGCGCAATTGAAGGCCTTCGGAAGGTTCGATCAGCAGGGCGCCAAGATCCACGTAGCCATCCTGGCTATCAATTTCGCTGGCATCCAATGGCCCCTTGGACAGGCGGAAGTCGCCCTTGGCGGCTCCACCGGCTACCGGGCCGGCGTCCTGCCGCGTCGTCGCGGCATTGGCCTGCTCAGTACCGTCGTCTTTCGGCTGCTCAGCCTTGGACTTCTTTCCGCGCCCAAAAAGCATCGGGTTGTCTCCTTAGTAGTGGTCTATCCCCCAGTAAACCGCAGACTGCCCGTCAACTCGCGGGCAGCATGGCAATCAGCTCCTTGCAGCGCCGATTGTCGAGGGTTGTTGCTAGCTCACGGCCGGCGCGAAGCCTCCGGTGGATCCAAAGCCGCCGGTGCCGCGCGAGGTGTCGGACAACTCCTCCACGGAAACGAACTGCGCATACTCGACGCGCTGGATCACCATTTGAGCAATTCTATCGCCGCGCTTGAGTTCGATTGCGTGGTTTTGGTCGGTATTCAAAAGCGTCACGGAAATTTCACCTCGGTAGCCGGCATCAACCGTCCCGGGAGCGTTCACCAGAGTGAGCCCGTGCTTGGTTGCCAGCCCTGACCGCGGGTGGATCAGTGCCACAAAGCCGTTCGGCAGCGCGATTGAGACGCCCGTGGGAACGAGCTTCCGCTCTCCCGGGGCGAGGGATACGTCCGCCCGGGCCCGCAAGTCCGCGCCGGCGTCACCGGGGTGGGCGTACGACGGCGCTTCCAAACCGGCGTCGAGCATTTTCAGTTGGACCTGAAGGGTCGGCGCACCGTATTCGGCGGAGGTGTCGGCTGGGTTGGCTACTGCTGTCTCGTGGCTCACAGTCACATATTCTATCGCCCACGGAATACTCCCGCGGTTGCGGCCGCAGGCCAGTCCCAAAGCATAAAGGAGCGTTAATTCCAGGGGTCACAGTCCCGATAAGCTGGTGGCATGCCTGAATCGACTGCCTCCGTACCCGTGCCGCACCATTCCTCGAGTGGAACGGGCGTCCTGTTTACGGAAAAGCTCTGGCCGTCCCCCTGGATTTGGATTATCGTGGTCGGCTTGTCCGCCGCGGGCATCCTGATGTTCGCGCCGATCAGCATCACCGCGGGAATTATCGCCGCGCTGGTTCTCTTCGCGATCATGACCACCATGCTGGTGTTGTCCACCCCCGCGATTGTGGTGGACCGGGACACCGTCCAAGTGGGACGCGCCACTATCCAGCGCGAGTTTGTCGGGGCCGTCACCGCATACCGCAAGGACGAAGCCACCGCGGAGCGCGGCACCCGGCTCCACGGACTGGCGTTCCTGTGCCTCCGCGGCTGGATAGATCCCGTGGTGCGCATTGAAATCACCGACCCGGCCGACCGCACCCCGTACTGGCTGACATCCACGCGCCGCCCCGAAGAACTTCTGGCAGCACTGTCCAAGCAGGCCTCCCGAGGCTAGCTTTCGCATTCCTTGCAGTACAGATGCCCGTCCTTCTCCCGCGCAATCTGGGAGCGGTGTTTGACCAGGAAGCAATTGAAACAGGTAAATTCGTCCGCCTGCGGAGGCAGGACCCGGACCAGCAGCTCTTCGCCGGACAAGTCCGCCCCGGGGAGCTCGTAGGCATCTGCCAGGTCAGTCTCATCGATGTCAACAGCCGATGATGACTGCTTCTCGGTGCGATGCGACTTGAGTTCCTCGATCGAGTCCTCGGTGTCTTCTTCCGTCTTCCGAGGGGCATCGTAGTCCGTTGCCATGGTCCCTTCTTCGTTCTCCCTTGTACTTCACGCAGGGCTTGCGGTCCTGTCGACCAGAGCCTGCTCCGGTCTAAGGATGTAACGCGGCAGGCCGCTTTTTTGTGCCCGATACCGGGCAGATTGTCCTCCCGGCAGACTCGGATGTCCATACCCTGGTTCCGATCGCCTGCCCAGAGAATGCCGGAAATCGCGGAATATCGCGGCGCGCCCTTTGTCCTAGTAGGAAAAGGCCGTAGCGGGTGGCAGAGTTTCGAATGTCAGATAGGCCATGGTGGAGGATTTTATGCGGGATCTACGGCTGGTTGGCGTCCACGACGACGGCGGACATCTCCTGTTGAGCGGTACCGGCGGCGAGATGTTCCAGCTTCCGATTGATGAGGCGTTGCGGGTTGCAGCGAGCCGGACACCTGCCCAGGTGGCCGCACGCGCTTCCATTACGCCCGTCGCCATGTCCCCCCGTGACATTCAGTCACGTATCCGCAGCGGAGCTACAGCCGCGGAAGTGGCGGAGCTGTCAGGCCTGCCGCTCGCGAACGTGCAGCGCTATGAGGGTCCGGTGCTTGCCGAGCGCGAGTACATCGCCCAGCAGGCCCGCAAAGTCGAAGTCGCTGCCCCGGCCCCCGGCCAGGACACCTACCGCGCGGCGTTCGGCGACGAACCCGCAAGCCTGGGCGAAATGGTTGCACACCGGCTCAGGGCCCACGGGATCGATTCCTCTACGGTGGAATGGGATTCCTGGCGCAGGATCGATGGCACGTGGACGGTCGTCGCACGCTTCGAAACCAAGCCAGGCAGCCTGGAAAGCATCGGCGAAGAGCCACCCGCGATGTGGACCTTCCATCCCGCCCGCAAATCCATCCAGAATGCCAACCGCTGGGCCCAGCAGCTCAGCGAACTGGAACCCCTTGATGGACCTGTACCGGCCCGGCGGCTCGCGGCCGTCTCCGACCGGCCCTTTGACTTCGAGGCCGACGCCGGGACCGCCGCCCGTGCGGCGGCTGCCGCTGCGACGAAGGAAGCCGATGGGCTCCTTGACATGTTGCGCTCGCGTCGCGGACAGAGACTGGGACTTGACGAAGACAGTGACGACGCTTTGGCGCTGCTTCTGAGCAGCGGCGTTCCGGCTGCGCATCCGCGGCCCGGCGACATCGAAGACGGACTTGCGGACAGCGAAACAGGCGACCAAGAGCCAGCCGACACAGACACGGACCAGCAGCTTGAAGCCGAACCCGCCCCCAGCCGCCGTGACGCGCGTGCATCCATGCTGTCGCGGCTGAGCCTGGCCCCGAAGCATGACGACAAGGAAGACGACTCCCTCCATCTTCACGACGGCGTCAGCACGGACACCCGTGAAATCACGGTGATCCCCGGTGCCCTGCGCCCCGTGACCATGTTGCGCGGCAGGAACGACAACGACACGCAGACCGGCCAGGACGAGGCACGAACCCCGGGAGCAGCATCACCGCGGGCGGGCCTGGACGAACTGCTCGGCGGCGCTCCCCGGCGGGAACGCGAAGAGCCGAAGCCCAGCCGTGCCGGGCAGAAGGATGAAGAATCTTCCGACGCGGGGGCGGCCGAGCGCCAGCCGTCACGGCCCAAGCGCTCCAGTATTCCCAGCTGGGATGAAATCGTCTTCGGGACGCGCGGAGACTAGGCAGCTTTCAGTTCATTGCGGCTTCAGCTAGCGCCGTGCCAAAGGCAAGCGTCGACGTCGAACGGCAGCAACTGATCCCGGCTCGCCATGAGGTTGGCCCCGTGTGCCGTGACCCGGCGCATGTAGTGCCTGCGGCACAGGGTCTCGTATCCGACGACCGGGTGCGACGCGTCGACTTGCTCCGGGGTAGCTTCCGCCCGGTCGGCATCCCTGGCAACGTCTCCCACCACGACCTGCTCGCCTTCGACCACCATAATGCCGTCCACGGTCCGCGCATTGTGTGTTGCCCGGCGGCCGCACCAACAAAGGGCTTCGACCTGCAGGACCTGGACCCTGTCAGCGAGCTCCACAAAACGCTGGGATCCGGGGAACAGCCGGGTGCGGAAGTCGGACGTGATTCCGAAAGCGAACACGTCGACCCCCATCTCATCAACCACGCGCGCCAGCTGTTCCACTTGCCCGGGTGAGTAGAACTGGGCTTCATCACAGATCAGGTAGTCCACCTTGAGGCCCGTGGTCCGGCGTCGGACAACTTCGTCCCAGAAATCGGTGGTGTCAATGACTTCCACGGCGTCCGTCTGGAGCCCGAGCCGGCTGGAGATGACGGAGCCACCGGCGCGGTCGTTGCAACTGAAGCGCACCCCGCCCCGGCCGCGTGCACGGTGGTTGTAGTCCATCTGCAAAGCAAGGGTGGACTTGCCGCAGTCCATGGTTCCGGAGAAGAAAATAAGCTCAGCCACGGCGGCCCTCGGGACCTCCGGCTTGGAAGCAAAGCAGCGGAACTTCGCGCTCCGCCTTGGTCAGCGAACCATGCTGCCCCACCACCTCCAAAGCAGTCGGACGGACGCGGCGGACGTCGTAGAGCGCCAAAGTGTCCCGGGCGGCAATCATGACGTCCCCGATCCGGGGGGAAACCTCTGCTCGGAAGACCCCGAAGAGTCCGGCGTCAAGGGCCTGCTCGCGGGTGAAGGCCCAGATCCGCTCGCCGAAGCGGGCGCGCCAGGCATCCAACAGGGCTTCCCGGTGACGCGATCCGGCGTCGGGTTCGAGGTACAGGTGGACCATGCGCGGCTCGCCTGCCGTGTGCCGGACCCCGGCGATAAGGGCGGGATCGGCGGAGTAGTCGATGCGCTGTGACTCGGGGACGTCGAGCATTCCATGGTCGCCGGTGAGCAGGATGGTTGTCCCCGCGGGCAGTGCGGCAGAGAGCCTCTTGACCGTTGAATCGATTTCTTCGAGCTGGTGCTCCCAGCGATCGGACTGGCAGCCGTAGCGGTGCCCGGCTTTGTCCAGTTCATTGACGTAGAAGTACATGAGCGAGGCGGTTCCCGCGGCCATTTCCTCCCCCGCCGCGGCCGTCCGGGCATGGAGCGAGCTGCCGCCCACGAACCGGCTTCCCCGGAGCGCCGCGCGCGTCATCGGTGACGCACCGAACTGGGGCAGGCTCACTGTGACGACGTCGGCGTCAGCAGCCACGCGTTCGAAAATTGTCGGGAAGGGCTGCCAGCGCAGGGGGTCGACTCCAGCGTCCCAATTGCCGAGCAGGTTGACTACCTTGTCCTGGTCAGGATCCAGGACGTCATAGCCCACCATGCCGTGTTCGCCGGGCGTACGGCCGGTTCCAAGGCTGGCCAAGGACGATGCCGTGGTGGAAGGAAACGCCGAATCAAGCCACACCGGGACGGCTCCCTGTCCCGAATTCGCAATTGACCTCAGAAACGGAGTGTGAGCGGCCTTCTGCTTCAGAAGATTGCGCCCCAGGCCATCAGCGAGAACCACGCACACGCGTTGCGATGCAGGCAATTGCAGTTTGTTTTCGAAGCCGGGCAGGCCCATGCTCGCTGCAGCGCTGGTGAAGACCTCGGCGATCGATTTGCTGCCATACAGCGGCGCGCCGGGAAGCTCAGGGACGGCGCTCGAAACGGGGACGGTTTCCTGGGCGACGGGTTCCGAAGTCGCCATCAGCGCTGGTGCCCGCGGCTCAGCCTGTTGCCGAAGACGCCCGAGCGGAGTCGTGGAGCGGAGATGGTGCCCGGGTGGACTGAGGGCCCGGGAGCGCCCGTGTTCACAGCCCGCAGCGCGCGGGCGAAGACCTTCGCGTCCTGGACAGCCCTGGGTCCGTCGGCCTCGGAACTGATCCGCAGCACGATGTCCTCCTGGGAGATGGTGCCCGTGTATCCATGGTCGGCTTCGCACTGGGGATCGCCGCAACTGGCGGGTCCCACATCCAGGCGCTGGCCTCCTGACCAGGCAATGGACAGGGTCAGCTCCCTGACGGGGTCGCTTGGAGTGTAGTTCTGCGGCTGCGCATACATGTAGCTCAGGACCACCGAGCGGATTTGTGCCACGGGCACGGACTCCGTGGAAATCTGGGCGACGATCTGCTCGCCCGCTTCGTCAAGCTGCTGGTCGTCGACGTGGGTGATCACCAGCATGTCCTCGGTGAGGACCAGGACCGTGATGTGCCGCCGGACCTCGGCACGGTCGAAATGCGTTTCCAAATGCACCAGGTGCGCAAGGCAGTCGCGCCCGTCCAAGGCATCGGCCACAACATCGGCAACAAGGACAGGATAGAAACCCGCCCGTTGAAGTGCCTGGTCCAGGCTCTGCCCCTGCGAGCTGTGGTTGTGTGCTGCATGGTGCCCGGTGGTAGCCGGACCGGACGGAGGCGTCGGGGACTTCGAGCTCATTCCCCCATTTTCACAGATCGGCTGGGGACTTCATAACCGTCCGGCCCTACGGCGGCCAACCGTCAGCTCAGCCGAGCATCGCACGGCGGGCGCTGTCCGTACGCTGTGCGGCGTTCCCGATCCACACCTCGGCGGCAAGGATTTTCGCGCCCCGGGTCCCGGCCAGGACGGGATTGAACTCCACCAGGGCAATCTCGGGGTGTTCATCCTTGAGGCGGACCAGCCGTGCTCCCAGGTCTTCGAGGGCCGCCACATCCACCGCAGGCAGCCCTTCGTAGCCGAACAGTTTCAGGGAAGCCCGGGGTGCCCTGATGAAGTCGTGGAGATCGGTGGAAGACAAGGGAGGCACCCGGTGCGCCCAGTCGTCCAGGAGGTTCACGGCGTCTCCCGCCAAACCGAAGGACACCACGGGCCCCAGGAGAGGATCCTCGATGGCCCGGAACGTGCAGGCCTGCCCCACGGAAACCATGGCCTGCACCTCTATGGCCGATGAACCGTAGGGCTCGAGGGCGCGACGCATCTGCGCGATGTTGCGCCGCAGCGAGTCCGCGTCCTCGATGTCCAGCCGCACGCCTCCCAGGTCCAAGCGATGCCGGAGGGCAGGATCCGTGGTCTTGAGCACCACGGGCCAGCCGAGCCGTTCGGCAGCGGCGACCGCATCGTCGTCGCTCTCGAACACAGCTGAGGGCACCACCGGGATGCCGTAGCGGGACAGCAGCGCGGCCGATTCGCCGTCGTCGAGCCGGAGCAATTGTTCCCCCGGGACAGAAGACAGGAGCCGTTCGATGTGTTCGCGGGTACCCTCGCGGTCGCAACCCGCAGGCTCCACGAACATGCCCTGGTCCCGGTCCAGCCACTTCGCGTAACGGACCACTGCCGCCAAGGCCGCCACCGCGCTGCCCGCGCTGGAGTAGCAAGGAAGGGACGGCCCGGATTCTCCGTTTGGGGCGAGCAATCCATCCAGCTGCACGGAAGTATCGAGGATCCCTGTGAAGGCAGCCACGACCGGCTTGCCAGCCTCAGCCGCGCATTCGGCGAGCACTCCCGCGATCGCTTCCATCGTGAGGCTGCGGGACGGCACCATGGCCGCCACCACCGCATGCACGGAATCGTCCGCAAGATTCGTCCGGAGGCTGCGCTGCAGCCCTTCCCGCGATGCGGACGTCCCCGCGTCCAGGTCCACGTCGGTGACGATCCTGTCGACGACGAGTCCGTGGGGCGCCGCGTTGTCCGCCACGACCTTCCCGAAGGCCGCGGAATTGCTGTAGACGGCGAGCGCCGGGCCCTTGGGCAGGGGCTGGCTGGAAACGATCTGCGCCACATCCATGAGCTGTTCGATCGTTTCGACGGCGATGACCCCGGCTTGGCGCATCATCGCGTCCAGGGCCGCCACAGGCGCCAGCGTGGTCCTGACGACATGCCCCGGCGGAAGGCGCAGCCCGGTGACATCCGATTTGGCAACGATGACCGGTTTGCTCCGCGACAAACGGCGGGCCAGGCGGGAGAACTTGCGGGGATTGCCGATCGACTCCAAGTAGAGCCCGACGGCGACGGTATCGGGATCGTCTTCCCAGAACTGCATGACGTCGTTTCCGGAGATATCGGCGCGGTTCCCGGCGGACAGGAACGAGGAAAGGCCCAGTCCCCGGCGGCTCGCCGCGGCGTAGACGGAAACCCCAATGGCGGCGGATTGCGAAAACAGCCCCAATCCCCCGCGCCGGGGAAGGCTCGGGGCCATCGACGCGTTGAGTGAAACCTCCGGATTCGTGTTCACGATCCCCAGGGACTCCGGGCCGATCACGCGCATCCCATAGGACCTGGCCTGGCGCACCAGCTCGCGCTGCTTCCGCAGCCCCCGCTCGCCGTCGTCCGCGTAGCCGGCTGTGGCGACCACCAGGCCTTTGACCCCGGCCACCCCGCACTCGTCCACGACTTTCGGCACTTCCTCGTAAGGGACCGCGATGATGGCGAGCAGCACCGGTCCGGGGACGTCGGCGATCCGGGCGAAGGACTTCATGCCGGCCAGTTCGAATGCTTCAGGGTTGACCGCATAGACCGTGCCGGTGAAGCCACCCTCCAGGATGTGTTCAAGCAACTGGTGCCCGACGGTCCCCCACCGGCGGCTGGCGCCCACTACCGCGATCGACGACGGCGCCAGCAAGTCCCGTACGCTGCGGGCCTCGGCGCGGTGTTCCCGCGATTCCATGACGGCCAGGGATTTTGCGGTGGGGTCGATGTTGAATTCGACGCTGACGACGCCGTCGTCGAATTTGCGCACAAGCTCGTAGCCGGCATCAGCGAAGACCCGGAGCATTTTGCGGTTCTCGGGCAGGACCTCGGCCGTGAAGCGGCGGATGCCGTTCTCCCGGGCAGCCGCAGCCAAGTGCTCGAGCAGGATGGAGCCGATGCCCCGGCCTTGCTGGACATCGGAAATATTGAAGGCCACTTCGGCTTCGGTGGGATCATCAAGCCGGTCGTACCGGCCGACGCCCACGATCTCTCCGCCGATGGTGATGACGAACGCCACCCTGTCCTTGTGGTCCACCTCGGTGAAGCGGCGAAGTTCCTTGCTGGAGAGCCTCGATTTGAACGAGAAGAACCGCATGTAGATGGAAGTCTCGGACTGCGCCGTGTGGAAGGCCTGGAGCGCGTCGGCATCTTCGGGTGAAATAGGTCTCAAATGGGCCGTTCCGCCGTCGCGAAGCACGACATCGGCCTCCCAATATTCCGGATATACGCCGGCGCCGGGCTGATCCACCATAGGCTTAGCCTAGCTAAGTCTTCCGCAGTACACGTTTAAGGATCCACCGACTCCATGGCACGAAGCCAAAGTCCCTCCCGCGCAAACGCGGCCTCGGCCGCCGTCGACGGGGACTTCACCGAGAACATCATCGATATCGACGTCACTTCCGAAATGGAAGGCTCCTTCCTGGAGTACGCGTATTCGGTGATCTATTCCCGCGCACTCCCCGATGCGCGCGACGGCCTCAAACCCGTTCAGCGACGCATCCTGTACATGATGAGCGACATGGGCCTGCGCCCGGACCGTGGGCACGTGAAGAGCGCCCGCGTGGTGGGCGAAGTCATGGGAAAGCTGCACCCCCACGGCGATACCGCCATCTATGACGCCATGGTGCGCATGGCACAGGACTTCTCGCTGCGCTTGCCCCTGATTGACGGGCACGGCAACTTCGGTTCGCTCGACGACGGCCCGGCAGCACCGCGTTACACCGAAGCCCGGCTCGCCGCGGCTGCGATGACGATGACCGAGAACCTCGACGAAGACGTGGTGGATTTCGTCCCCAACTACGACAACCAGCTCACCCAGCCGGATGTCCTGCCCGCGGCCTTCCCCAATTTGCTGGTCAACGGCACCACGGGCATTGCAGTCGGCATGGCCACAAATATGGCTCCCCACAACCTTGTGGAAGTCATCGCGGCCGCCCGGCACCTCATCGCCAATCCAGACGCCACGCTGGAAGACGTCATGCGGTTCGTACCCGGCCCGGACTTGCCCACAGGCGGCAGGATCGTGGGTCTGGACGGGATCCGTGATGCCTATGCCACGGGACGCGGATCGTTTAAGACCCGCGCCAAGGTGGAGATCGAACAGCTGACCGCGCGCCGCACCGGCCTGGTGGTGACCGAACTCCCCTACATGGTGGGTCCGGAGAAAGTCATCGAGAAGATCAAGGATGCCGTCAACGCCAAAAAGCTGACGGGCATCAGCGATGTCATGGACCTCACTGACCGCAAGCACGGACTGCGGCTCGTGATCGAGATCAAGAACGGCTTCAACCCCAACGCCGTGCTGCAGCAGCTCTACCGGTTCACCCCGATGGAAGACTCCTTCGGCATCAACAACGTGACCCTGGTGGATGGGCAGCCGCAGACCTTGGGCTTGCTCCAGCTCCTGCAGGTGTACGTCGGCCACCGCATATCGGTCGTACGCCGTCGCACGGCCTTCCGCTTGGGAAAGAAGAAGGACCGCCTCCACCTGGTGGAGGGCCTCTTGATCGCGATCGTGGACATCGACGAGGTCATCCAGATCATCCGCTCCTCGGACGAGGCATCTGCGGCCCGCGAACGGCTGATGTCCATCTACGATCTGTCCGAGATCCAGGCGAACTACATCCTGGAACTCCGCCTGCGCCAGCTGACAAAGTACTCGCGCATCGAACTCGAGAAAGAGCAGGAAGAACTGCGCCGGGAGATCGCCGAACTCGAAGCGATCCTGGCGTCCGACGTGCTCCTGCGCGGGCTGGTGTCCGGAGAATTGGCCGAAGTGGCCGAGAAGTACGGCACCCCGCGACGCACGGTTCTCCTCGAGTCCGAGGCTGTCTCCCCCACCGTCGCCGCGGCGCTCGCAGCAGACGTCCCGGCAGGCAAGGGCAAGGCCGCCGCACTCCCGCTTGAGATCCCCGACGACCCTTGCTGGGCACTCCTGAGCGCCTCCGGCCAGATCGCACGGACCTCCAACCAGGAGCCGCTGGCCGAATCAGGCCCGCGGAGCAAGCATGATGTCTACCGCTCCGTGGTCAAGACGACCGCGCGCGGCGAAATCGGCGCAGTCACCTCCCAGGGCCGCATGCTGCGGGTGCAGGTCATGGACATGCCGGCGCTGCCGCCCATGTCCGGCCTGCCCAATCTTGCCGGGGGCGTCGCGGCAAAAGACTTCATCACCCTGCTCAAGGGCGAAGCGCTCGTGGCGTTCGTGCCGCTGGATGCCGTGTTGGCCATCGGAACGGTCCAGGGCGTGGTCAAGCGCGTCCAGCCGGACTACCCGTTGAACCGGGAAGACTGGGAAATCATTGCCCTCAAGGACAAGGACACTGTGGTGGGCGTGGAGCCCGCCCCCGACGACGACGTCGACCTCGTCTTCGTGACCCGGCTTGCGCAGCTCCTGCGTTTCAGCGCCTCTGCCGTTCGGCCGCAGGGCCGTACCGCGGGCGGCATGGCGGGCATCAAGCTTGGGGACGGCGACGATGTCATCCATTTCGGCACTGTGCGCGCCAACGACCCTGCCGCCGTCGTCGTGACGATCGCGGGCAGCAACGGCGCGCTGCCGGGGACTGCTCCGGGCACGGCGAAGATCACCCCGTTCGAGGAATACCCGGCCAAGGGCCGGGCGACGGGAGGCGTACGGGCCCACCGTTTCCTCAAGGGTGAAGACACGCTGCTGCTCGGGTGGGCGGGTCACGGCCCGGCGAAGGCGTCATCCAGCGCCGGCGTTGCCCGTGCCCTCCCACAAGAGCACGGCCGCCGCGACGGCTCCGGTGTTCCCCTCTCCCAGCCCGTGGATGCGATTGGTGCGAGCATGGCGTGGGAAGAAGGAAGCGGGCCGGAAACCGCCGCTGAAGGCTGACCTTTCCGCTCGCTTAGACGGGCACGGTAGCGATGCTGAGGATGTTTCCTTCCGAATCGAGGAACCAGGCTCCCCTTTCACCATCCGGCAAGGTGGCAACGCCGTTCTCGGTCTTCAGGCCCGGGAAGTCGTACTCTTCGAAGACAACTCCGCGTGCCCTGAGATCGGCCATGTCTTGATCCAGGTCAGTGCTATCCCAACCCATCTGAGTGTTCTTGGCGCTTCCGGCGTTGGGCGTCGAATAGAGCAGGAACGAAGTGCCGTTTCCGCACTTGTAGACCAGATTGTCAGTGGCCTCCGGGTTGTTCGGTTCGAGGCCTAGCTTGTCCTTGTAGAAGTCACGTGCGCGGGCTATGTCGCTGGCAGGGAGCACCGCGGCGACGCTTAGATCCTTAAGCATGGCAATTTCACTTTCCAGGCTTCCCCAGCTCATAACTTTACTCCTGATCGGGCGGATCAGAGCTGGGGCGGGCCGCTCTCCGGGCTGTGTGACCGGATCAGGAATCCGCGCCCTAGACTACTGCCATGCCGATCATTCCCGATGACAAGGACTGGACCTGGGTCCTGTCCACGCCCTGTCCCGAATGCGGCTTCGACGCCGCCACTGTGACCCCGTCCACCGTCCCGGGGACAGTCCTGAACATGCTGCCGCGTTGGCGGGCCGTGCTGCGCCGGGAAGACGCCTCTACCCGCCCGGACGAACACACGTGGTCGCCCTTGGAATATGCCTGCCACGTGCGGGATGTCTTCAGCCTCTTCGACCAGCGCCTCAACCTGATGCTACGGGAGGACGACGCCCGCTTCGCCAACTGGGACCAGGACAAGGCCGCGATCGACGGCGACTACGCCAATGCGGACCCCGCGGAAGTCGCTGCACAGCTGGCCGCCGAGGGCAAACAAATTGCCAACTCCTTTGCCGCTGTCCACGAAGATGACTGGCCACGCACGGGGGTCCGCAGCAACGGCTCCACGTTCACCGTGCTGACCTTTGCCCAGTACTTCCTGCACGACGTCGTCCATCACCTGCACGACGTGGACGGCTAGGCGCTGCGATGTCGTGGAAAGACACGCGGGCAACCCGCCTCTTCAATATTGACCTGCCCATTGTCCTCGGTCCGTTCGGTGGCTTGTCATCGGTGGAACTGTCGGCCACGGTCAGCGAGGCCGGCGGGCTCGGTTCCTACGGCCTCTACGGATACGATGCGGAGCGGATTGCCGCCACGGCCCGCGAACTCAGGGAAGCCACCGGGAAACCTTTCGCGCTGAATCTTTGGCTCCCCATCGAGGGCGAAGAGCCGCCGACCCCGGACGCCCGGCAGTTCGCCACCTACGTGCACATCCTCCGGCCGTATTTCGAGCTGGTGGGCATGGAACCACCCACGCAACCGGACACCTACCTTCCCGATCTGCAGGAACAGATCCAGGCGGCCTTCGATGCCCAACCGGCCGTGCTGAGCTTCGTGTTCGGTGTTCCGTCCGAGGCTGTCATCGAGGAGGCCCACCGGAACGGCATCGTAGTGGTGGGTACTGCAACCACTATTGACGAAGCCGTGGCCCTGGCTGCCGGCGGCGTAGACGCGATCGTCGCCACAGGGATGGAGGCCGGTGGACACCGGGTTTCCTTCCTCCGCGCCCCGGAGGACTCGCTCGTCGGGACCATGGCCCTCGTGCCCCAGGTGGTGGATGCCGTCCCGGTTCCGGTCATCGCCGCGGGCGGTATCTCTGATGGCCGTGGAGTCGCTGCCGCCTTTGCGCTTGGCGCGGACGCGGTCCAGATCGGTTCAGCCTTCCTGGCCACGCGGCAATCAGCCATCAGTCCGGCGCACCTGGCCGCGATGCGCGGACCCGACGCCGCCCACACTGTCCTGACCCGCGCCCTCAGCGGTCGCTTGGCGCGCGGTATCCCCAACCGGATTATCGCCGAGCTCTCCGATCCCGCCACGCATGCCCCGTTCCCGATCCAGAACTGGCTGACCGGCAAGTTCCGGCCCGCTGCGGCGGCACAGGGAATCCCGGACCTGATGTCCCTGTGGGCAGGCCAATCGACGCCGCTCATCAGGGAGGACGACGCGCGGAAACTCGTGGACAACATCGTCGAGTCCGTGGACGCCACCTTCGGGCGGCTCCTCGGCTAGTTTCCGCGCACGAGCGCCGGGAGCGCCGACGGCGAGCCCAGATCCAACCGGGAGTCTCCCCCGGCGATGTCGGCCGGGTTGTGGGTCACCAGGACCACGGTGACGTCCTTCAGCCCGGCGCGCAGCTCCGCCATCATGAGGCGCCCGGCCTCGGCGTCGAGATGGGCGGTTGGCTCGTCCAGAAGGAGGACAGCTGCGCCGGTGAGGAGTGTACGGGCCATGGCGAGCCGTTGGCGTTCGCCGCCGCTCAGGAACGAACCCGAGGGGCCTATGCGGCTGTCAAGGCCCCCGGGAAGCCCGGACACCAGTCCGGAAAGCCCGACGGCGTCCAAGGCCTTGTCCATGTCCGCTTCGGTAGGCTTGCGGGCCGCCGGGCGGGCGAGCAGCAGGTTGCCTCGGATCGTGGAGTCGAAGAGGTGGGCCTCCTGGGGACACCAAGCAGCATTCCCGCTGACGTAGGCCCTTCCGGATGATACGGGCAGGAAGCCAAGCAGTACGGAGAGCAGCGTGGACTTCCCCGAGCCGGAGGGGCCCGTGACCGCGAGCAAATGCCCGGGGGCCGCTTCGGCGCTGAGCCCGCTGAACACGGGCGCGCGGCCGGGCCATGACGCTTCGAGTCCATCCAGCAGCAGCCCCGCAGAGCCGTCGGGTCGCTCCGGCAACGTGAGCACACCGCCGTCGGCTTCTGGGGCGTCAAAGGCCCCTGACTGGGCGATCCGCCGCAGCACCGCGGCCAACGCCGGACCCTGCCGCACGGCAGACACTACCGCCCCGTAGGGCTCCGCGAGCGCCAGCTGAACGAGGACGACGACGGCGAGCACGGCCGGCGCAACAGTTCCGGATTGCACCGACGGTGCCGCGAGAATGCCCGCCCCCAGCGCTCCCAGGGTGCAGGCCAGCACGGTCAATCCCTGGCCTATGCCGTCAGCCCAGGCGGAACGCTGGGCGGCAGCGGTGGCCGCGTTGTCCCTCTGGGTCAAGGACGACAGGACTGTGCCGGCCACGCCGTTGGCGCTGAGCTCCGCGCGGGCGTCGAGGGCTGCGGCAACATCAAGCAGCACAAGTGAGCGCAGTTGCTGCTCAGAACGGGCCGCGTTGCGGTCCGCCGCCAGAGCGAGAAGAGGAGCCAGCACAAGGCCAACCACGGCGCTCGCGACAACCGCCGGCACAGTGGCGGGAACCAGCAGGGCCGAGGCGACCATCGCCGATGCTGCGACGGCAAGGGCGGAAAGGGGTGGAAGGACGACGCGCGGCAACACGTCGCGCAGCGTATCGACGTCGTCCACCACCGCTGCGAGCACATTGCCGCCCTGCAGGAGCCGTCGCAAGGACAGTGCCCTTGCGCTGAGGCTCGCCCAGAGCGCGCCCCGGAGCCTCGTCATCGCCGCGAAGACCGTGTCGTGGACGACGAGCCGCTCGGAATACCGCAGGACCGCCCGGCCTATGCCGAAGAACCGAACGCCCACGATGGCGCCGAGCAAGTATAGGATAGGCGGTTGTTCGCTGGCCCGGATGATGAGCCACCCGGAGAGTCCGGACAACGCCACGGCAAACAAGGCGGCGAGCGCCGCGAGCAGCACGGCACCGGCGAACTTGTAACGGACAGGCGCCAGGATACGCGCGAGGGCCCTGAGTGTGGAGACGGCGGTGGGGGGTTCAATTCCCCCGCCCGGTGCGGCTCCGGGATTCGTGTCCCGCTCGACCGGAGCTGGCGCGGATGCAGCGGATGCGGCGGATTCCAGGATCACGGGACCGGCTTGCTCCTGCGCTGTCCCGCCGTCGACCGCCCCGCCGCCGACCTTCACCACGTTGTCCGCAAGTTTCCGGGTCGCGGCGTCGTGGGCCACCAGGATGACAGTCGCGGCCCCACGCAGCCCCGCGATGGCCGAACGGATCGCGTCCGCGGACGCGACGTCGAGATGCGCGGTGGGTTCGTCGAGCAGCAGGACCGTGGCTCCCGCGTTGAGGCGCGCCAAACCGCGGGCGACGGCCACCCGCCGCACCTCGCCAGGGCTCAACTCGGAAGGATGTTTGAACGCGAGATGCTCCGCGGCAGCCCGCTCCAGGCAACGCATCGCCCTCGCGATGTCCGCGTCCGGCGTGGACCCGGGGTCCATCGACGAAACGTCTTGGTACCCGCCGTCCAGGTAGAGGACGATCTCGTCCAGCACCGTACCGGCCACCATGACGGGATGCTGCGGTACCCAAGCCACCGCGCCGGCATCCAATCCAGTAACCGATCCTTCAATGGCTGCCAGCGGCCCGTCGCCGATCGTTCCGGCGAGGACACCCAGGATGGTGCTCTTGCCCGAACCGCTGCGGCCATCAAGGGCGGTGATCTGTCCGGCCGGCGCCTTGAAGTCGATGGGTCCGACGGCGGCAACCGCCCTTCCCGCATACCTCACCGTCAGTCCGGTGACCGCGACGCCGCCGGGCGCCCTGTTGCTGGCTGGCGCCCCGCCGTCGTACCCATCATTCAGCGGAAGGCCCGCCGGCGACTCCAGCACGGCGTTGGCTGCGGCCAACGCCTCACGCCCGTCGTCGCTGGCGTGGTGGGCCGTGCCCAGCTCGCGCAGGGGAAGATAGCAATCGGGGGCGAGGATGAGGGCCAGCAGGCCGGCTTCCAGGCCCATGTCGCCCGCCACGAGTCGCACGCCGATGAAGACGGCCACCACCGCGACGGAGATGGTGGCTATCAGCTCCAGGGCGAGGGCGGACAAGAAGGCAGTCCGCAGTGTTCCCATGGTGCGCGAGCGGTATTCCTCCGAGAGGTCCTCAAGGGCTGCGCGTTGTTCGCCCGCGCGGCCCAGTCCCACCAGCACGGGAAGTCCCTTGGCCAACTCCAGGATGTGCCCCGAGAGCCTCCGCAGCGTGGATTGGGCTTCGTGGACCCGGTCCTCGGTGTGGCGGCCGATCAGCACCATGAACAGCGGGACCAGCGGCAAGGTCAGCACCACAACCACAGCACTGACCCAATCCGCGAAGAGGATCCTCGCGCCGAGGAGCAGGGGCAACGCGGCGCAATTGACCAAGGCGGGCAGGAACTGGGTGTAGTAGTTGTCCAGTGCATCAAGTCCGCGGGTCGCGAGCACGGCGAGCCCGCCGTCGTTCACTTCGCCGACCCGTCCCGCAGCCCCGGCGCCGAGGGCGCGCCCCAGCAGCCTGGACCTCAGCTCTTCCTTGACCCCGAGGGCCGCCCGGCGCGCCGCGACTCCCTGGCCCCAGACAGTCAGCGACCGCAGGACCGCACCGGCGGCACCCCAGAGGAGTCCTTCGCGCCATCCCAGGCCGCCCCCAGCAAGTCCGGACAACATCCCGGCGATCGCCTGTGCAATCAGGATCAGGGACAGAGCCTTGAGTGAGGACAGCAGACCAAGGAAGTACAAAGCGGATCGGGTGGCAGGTCCTGCGGGCAGCTGGGGCTTCATCCGTTACTCGCCGGCGTCGTGGGGTGCGTGTTTGGCAGTTGGTCCGCCCGGCGCCGCATGGCCGACCAGGACCTTGGCCGCGATGGCCGGCAGGAAGCCATGTGCGGCGGGAATATGTGCTGCGCTCACGCGGCGGCGGAACACCCAGTAGGTCCAGGCCTGGTAGGCGATGACGAGGGGCAGCCCGACGGCGGCCACGATACTCATCAACCCCAGGGTGTAGGCGGACGAGGAGGCGTTGGAAATGGTGAGGTTGAAGGCGGGGTTCAGGGTGGAGGGAATGACCACGGGGAACGCCGCACCGAAGATCGAGGCGGTGGCGCACACCAGGAAAGCACCCAGGGCCCCGAAGGCCTTGCCCTCAGCTCCCTTGCGGGCAAGGACCCAGGCTCCCGCGGCAGCCAGGACTCCGAGGATCACCAGAATCCACGTCAACGGCTTGCCGCTGAGCAGCTGGAGGGACACCATCCATGCCAGCATCGGCAGCAATGCGAGAGGAGCGAGCCGCACAAACCAGCGGCGCGCACGGTGGCGCACCTCGCCGTCGGTCTTCAGGGCCAGGAACGCCAGGGCGTGCACCAGGGCGAACGCGACGACGGCGAAACCGCCCAGCACGGCGTATCCGCTGAACCAGGCAAAGGGGCCGCCCTGGCGGTCGCCATTCGAGTCAATCGGCAGCCCGGTGGTGGTCAACGCCAGCGCGGCGCCGATGCCGAACGCGGCCGTGAACGAGCCCAAGGCAATCGCCCAGTCCCAGACGGTCCGCCAGCGCGCTCTGTCCACTTTGCCCCGGTACTCGAAAGCCACAGCCCGGAAGATCAGGGCCACCAGGACAATCAGGAGCGGCAGGTAAAGCGCCGAAAACAGCGAGGCGTACCACAGCGGGAAGGCCGCGAAGGTGGCACCGGCCGCGGTCAGCAGCCACACTTCGTTCCCGTCCCACACCGGGCCGACCGTGTTGAGCAGCACCCGGCGGTCGGTGTTGTTCCGGGCGAAGAGCTTCATGAGCATTCCGACGCCGAGGTCGAAGCCCTCCAGGAAGAGGTATCCCGTCCACAGCACGGCGATGGCCACGAACCAGACGGTAGGCAACAGTTCCATTCGAAAGATCCCTTTGCTTCCTAGTAGGCGAATGCCAGGACGTCGTCGCTGTCGCCGGGCTGGCCCGGGGCGCCCGGGGTCCCGCCGTCGTCGTCCTTCTTTTCTTTTTTCTCGCCGTGGCGGGCTTCGGCGAGCTCCGGCATCGCGGACACCACACCGCCGCGGGCGTATTTGACCAGCAGCCGGACTTCCACCACCAGCAGAACCGCGTAGATGGAGGCCAATACGACAAGCGAGGTGATGAGCTCGGCGGCAGAGACGCCTGGTGAGACGGCCGCGGCCGTGAACATGAACACTTGGTCGACGCCGCTGGCATCAGGATTGGGCGCGACGACGAACGGTTGGCGGCCCATTTCGGTGAAGATCCAGCCGGCGGCGTTGGCGCCGAAGGGAGCCAGGATGCCGAACACTGCCAGGCGCATGATCCAGCGGGATTGCGGGACCATGCCCTTGCGCGTGACCCATAGAGCAAGCAATGCGGCAAAGGCAGCGATCCCGCCGAAGCCGATCATCATGCGGAAGCCCCAGTAGGTCACTTCCATGACGGGTACGTACTGGATTTCCTGGCCTGCCCGATCGCCGTACAGGGGATTGTTCGGCAAGTGGGTGCCGTACTTGGCCTTGTACTCGTCGAGGAGGCTGTTGACGCCCTTCACTTCCGTGTTGAAATCGCCCTTGGCCAGGAAGGAGAGGATGCCGGGGACCTCGATCACGGCCACGATGTCGTTGCAGCTCTTGGACCCGAGGTTGCCGACGCTCAGCACGGAGAATCCGGTGCCGTCGTGGCAGGCGGCCTCAGCCGCGGCCATCTTCATGGGCTGTTGTTCGAACATCAGTTTGCCCTGCAAATCGCCCGTGAAGGCGGTGCCGGCGAAAGAGATCATGGCGACGACGGCGCCGATCCGCAGGGAGTTGATCCACACCATGTAGTCGGCCTTGTCCCGCCCGGGGATGTCGGCTTCGCCGGCGATGGCCCGGCCGTCGGCTCCGACGGTGTCAATGCCATCGTGGCGGCGGCGCCAGAGGTGGTACCAGGCGATGCCCAGAAGGAACGCACCGGCGACGGCCAGCGCGCCGAAGAGCGTGTGGGGTACGGCCACCATGGCGGTGTTGTTGGTGAAGACTGCCCAGGCGTCGGTCATGACGGGACGCCCGTTGACCATCGTGACGCCGACGGGGTGCTGCATCCAGGAGTTGGCAACGATGATGAAGTAGGCCGAGAAGACCGAGCCGATCACGGCGATCCAGAGGCACGCGAGGTGGACGCCGCGCTTGAGTTGCTTCCAGCCGAAGATCCAGAGCCCCAGGAAGGTCGATTCCACGAAGAACGCCAGAAGCGCTTCCAAAGCCAGCGGCGCGCCGAACACGTCGCCGACGAATCGGCTGTATTCGCTCCAGGCCATGCCGAATTGGAATTCCTGCACGATACCCGTGGCCACGCCCATGATGAAGTTGATGAGGAAGAGCTTGCCCCAGAACTTGGTCATCCGCAGGTATTCAACTTTGCCCGTACGGTACCAGAGGGTCTGGATGACGGCCACGACAAGCCCCAGCCCGATGGTCAGCGGCACCATCATGAAGTGGTAGACCGTGGTGATTCCAAATTGCCAGCGTGCGATTTCCAAGGCGTCCATGGCTGTCCTTATTGTCCCGACGCCCGCTTGCGGCGTCCTTTTTCTACGTTGCGTAGAACTGACTTCTTCTACACAGTGTAGAACAAACCCCTGCGATCTGCTCACCACTCTTCCAGTGGCGTCACAGTGCCGCAAGGACACGCCGCGCCGCATGTTCTACCTCACGTAGAATCGCCGCCTGAAAAGCGGTAGATTGATGGTGGAATGTTGGATCATCGCACTTCCCCCCGGCCCATGCGGCGGGCAGGGAAGTGCGGAAAGTAGGGATGCATTGATGGCAAGTCTTGGCGAACTGGAACGGGCGGTCATGGATCTCCTTTGGGCGGGCCAGGAGGCTGCGACAGCCAACAGACTTCGTGATCTGCTGGCGCAGGATTCTGCCGCCACGGATGGCATTGCAGGACACCAGGGCAAGGACCTCGCAGTCACTACGGTGCTGACAGTCTTGTCCCGCCTTGAGAAGAAGGGCCTCGTGGAGCGCGAACGCGGCACCCGCCCGCACCGCTACCAGGCTGTTTCGAGCCGCGCAGACCACACGGCGGACCTCATGCATGAGGCCCTGGGCTCTGCCCCGGACCGCGAAGCCGTGCTGGCGCGGTTCATTGGTTCCGTGAGCGAGAGTGAAGCTGCCACGCTGCGCAAGCTGCTCGGCAAAAACTAAGCACCCATGTTCTGGACCTCATATTTTCTGGCGGTCCTTGCTTTGGTGCTGGCCTGGCCGGTTCCTGTCCTCCTTTCGCGCGCCGAATGGCCGTCACGCGCGCCGTTCATGGCCATGGTCCTCTGGCAAGCCATCGCACTAGCCGGTGGCTTGTCCATGATCGGGGCCATGCTCGTCTACGGGCTTGAGCCCATCGGAGACAACCTCATTGCGGGTCTGCGCTCCTTGGCCGGCATGGTGCTTCACAACGAGCCCACCACGGCACTGGGCTTCTGGCACTTGTTCGCTTTGTCCGCCGCGGCGCTGCTGAGCGCCCATCTCGTCTTTACCCTGCTGATTACCTACGTCAAGATCGAACGGCAGCGGCGGAGGCACCGCGAACTCCTCGCACTTCTGGCCTCACCGTCCAACGACGGCCCTGGCACCGTGGTCATCAACCACGACTCGCCCGTTGCATACTGCTTACCGGGCGGCGCAAGGTCAGTGACCGTCCTGTCCGACGGCCTCATGGCCGCCCTGGAGCCGGCCGAGTTGAGGGCCGTCCTCATCCACGAAAATGCCCATCTCTCCCAGCGCCACGACCTTCTCTTATGGGCCTTCGCGGCATGGCGCCAGGCACTGCCCTGGTTCCCCACCACGCGACTCGCCCAGGTTGCGGTCAACTCCCTGATCGAAATGCTGGCCGACGATGTGGCCCTGCGTAGCGAGAGCAAGGGAACGCTCATCAAGGCGATCGCGATCGTGGCCAGCGGCTCCGCCCGTCCTGTGGAGCAATTCGCCCCTTCCGGAACAAGCGAGCGGGACTCTTCCCCCGAAGACAGCACCTTGAGCGGGACCGGCGGTGCCGACTCACCGCGTACGACGGCGTCGCGCGTCAGCCGGCTGCTCTCACCCAAGCCGCCACTTCCGGCAGCTCAGCGCGCTTTGGTGCTCGCGGCATCGGCCATGTTGCTCGCGGTGCCGACAGGCCTGCTGATTGTGCCGGGTTTGCTGGGCTGAGCGGGGTTGGATAGGCCTGATGGGCCCGCTGACCGCACCAACACTTGATCAGGCGTCGATGCGTTCCCGGTCCAGGTCCGCTGCGCCGGCAATAATGAAGTCCTTGCGCGGGGCGACGTCCGATCCCATCAGCAGGTCAAAGGTGTCCTCCGCCATCTTGGCGTTCTCAATCCCCACCTTGCGCAGGGTGCGGTGGCGCGGATCCATGGTGGTCTCGGCGAGCTGCTCGGCGTCCATTTCACCCAGGCCCTTGTAGCGCTGGATCGGTTCCTTGTAGCGCTTGCCTTCCTTGGCGAGCCTGGCCAGCAGGACGTGCAGTTCGGCTTCCGAGTACGTGTAGATCATCTCGTTGGCCTTCTGGCCCGCGTTGATGACTTCCACCCGGTGCAGCGGCGGCACTGCCGCGTATACCCGGCCCTCGTCGATCATCGGACGCATGTACCGGAAGAACAAGGTGAGCAGCAGCGTACGGATGTGCGCGCCGTCGACGTCTGCATCGGTCATCAGGATCACCTTGCCGTACCTGGCGGCGCCGATGTCGAAGCTCCGGCCCGAACCGGCACCCACTACCTGGATAAGGGCTGCGCACTCCGCGTTGGAGAGCATGTCCCCCACCGAGGCCTTCTGCACGTTCAGGATCTTGCCACGAATCGGCAACAACGCTTGGAAGTCCGAGGACCGCGCCAGCTTGGCGGTGCCGAGCGCAGAGTCACCTTCCACGATGAACAGCTCGGAGCGTCCGACGTCGTCCGTCCGGCAATCTGCCAGCTTGGTGGGCATCGACGACGTTTCCAGCGCATTCTTCCGGCGCTGCGTTTCCTTGTGGACGCGGGCCGAGATGCGGGACTTCATCTCGCTGACGATCTTCTCGAGCAGCAGTGCGGACTGGGCCTTGTCGTTGCGGTTCGCCGAGTTCAGGCGCGCAGTGATTTCTTCCTCGACCACCTTGGCAACGATCGCCTTGACGGCCGAGGTGCCCAGGATTTCCTTGGTCTGGCCCTCGAATTGCGGCTCTGCCAAGCGGACCGTCAGCACCGCCGTCAGGCCGGCCAGGATGTCGTCCTTCTCAATCTTGTCGTTGCCCGCTTTGAGCTTGCGTGCGTTCGTTTCGACGGCCTTGCGGAAGGTCTTCAGGAGTGCCTGCTCGAAACCTGCCTGGTGCGTGCCGCCCTTGGGCGTCGCGATGATGTTGACGAAGCTCCGCATGCTGGTTTCGTAGCCGATCCCCCAGCGCAGCGCGATGTCCACTTCACAGTCGCGTTCCACTTCGGCGATCTTGCTGTGCCCGTTTTCGTCAAGGACCGGAACGGTTTCCTTGAACTTGCCCGCACCGTGGAGCCGCCAAACATCAGTGACGCCCGAATCCGCGGCGAGGAAGTCGACGAACTCGGAAATGCCGCCGTCGTGATGGAAGACCTCTTGGTGCGGGCCATTCTCGCCGGGGGTACCGGGGAGCCGGCGCTCGTCGCGCACCGTGAGCTTGAGGCCCGGAACCAGGAATGACGTTTGGCGGGCGCGCGCCGCAAGATCCTCGAGGGAGAACTTCGCGTCCGGGGTGAAGATCTGCCGGTCTGCCCAGTAGCGGATGCGGGTGCCGGTGACACCCCGCTTGGCTTTGCCCACGACGTCGAGCACCGAGTTCTCGACGAACGGTTCGAAGACCGACGTCGGGCTGGGCTTCGAGCCGGTGTCCTTGAATCGTCCGGGCTCGCCGCGGCGGAATGACATCTGGTACGTCTTGCCGCCGCGGTCCACCTGCACGTCAAGACGGGCAGAAAGCGCGTTCACTACGGACGCGCCGACGCCGTGCAACCCGCCGGACGCCGTATAGGAGCCGCCACCGAACTTTCCGCCTGCATGCAGTTTGGTGAAGACGACTTCGACCCCGGTGAGCCCGGTCTTGGGTTCCAGGTCCACGGGGATGCCGCGGCCGTCGTCGTGGATTTCCACCGAGTTGTCCGCGTGCAGGATGATCTGGATGTCATGCCCGAAGCCCGCCAGCGCTTCGTCCACAGAGTTGTCGATGATCTCCCACAGGCAGTGCATGAGGCCGCGTGAGTCGGTGGAGCCGATGTACATACCCGGACGTTTGCGGACCGCCTCCAGGCCTTCCAAAACGGAAAGGTGCCGGGCGTTGTATTCAGAACTCGGTGCCACGGGCGGGGCGCTCCTTCGGGGGTATAACAGAGGCAAAAAACACTTCTCCTAGGCTAGCCGCCCCGGAGCCCGGACGAGAGCTGCCACTCCCAATCGTGCTGGACGCCACTTTCCGGTGTTACGCACATGTGATACGCGGACAGCGAACGTGACCCATCCTTGCCATGGTTTTGCTTCGAATGCTGGTTATATGGATACACAGAACTACTAAGGAGGCCGAACATGACAACAGCAGTTGCAGACCGCACACTCAATGCACTCGACCGGTGCGACCGTTGCGGGGCCCAGGCATATGTCCGCGTTGTACTCGAGTCCTCCGGCGGTGAGCTGCTCTTCTGCGGCCACCACGCACGTGCAGTAGAGGCCACGCTGCGGCCGATGAGCTCGGACTGGCATGACGAGACGGCTCGCCTTCAGGAGAAGGAACCCGTCCTGGCCGACTAGCCATCAACGGCTGGCCCAGCGGCCCGGCTGACAAAATTTCATAGAGACAGAGGCCCCCTCCGGACGGAGGGGGCCTCTGCGTTAACTTCCCTGCCTGGCCCGGGCTACATCGGCAGCAATCTCCCTGTGCCCTTGGGCATCAAGCCCGGCCACGACCCCGTCAATGTCCTTGTCAGGCCGGTTCTGGCTCAGTTTGGCCTTCGCTTCGATACGGGTGATGACCAGCTCGACGCCAACGATCGCACGCAACTGGCCGGAAACGTAGCGCTCCGGCGCGTCGTCCACGGACCACGGCCGCTTGTAGCGGGCTTCGTTGAGCTTGGTCAGCTGCCTGACATGGTTCCCAAGCCACGCGGCATCGTCATGGACGGCAAGCTTGCCGTAGACGTGCGCGGTGGAGTAGTTCCACGTCGGGACGACGCGCCCGTGCTCTGCCTTCGATGCGTACCAGGAGGGCGAAATGTAGGCGTCCGCGCCCTGGATGATCACGAGTGACTCTCCGATCGCCGGCTCCGACCATTGGGAGTTGGTTCGGGCGAGGTGTCCGTGGAGCGCGCCGTGTTCGCCGATCGAGGGATCGTAGATGAGCGGCAGGAAGGTCGCCAGCAGGCCGTGCGACGTCATGGTGACCAGATTCGCCGCACTTGGCCGCGTCAGGAGGTCGTGGATTACGTCGGGACCGGCCGCGAAATGCGCTGGGATGTACATGGTTCTATTCTTCCTGTCTTGGGACGGCAGTCTTGGTGTTCTGTTGGTCTTCAGCGGCCCGGTTCCGGGCGCTGCGGATTGAGCCGGACCCGGACGGCGACGCCGGCGCAGATGATGACGGCCAGCCCACCGACAATCGTGGTCCAGCCCAGGGATTCGCCGAGCAGCAGCCCTGCCCAGCAAATGCTCAGCACGGGCTGGATGAGTTGTACCTGGCTGACCTTGGCCATGGGTCCAATGGCGAGGCCCCGGTACCAGGCGAAGAAGCCAAAGAACATGCTGACGACTCCGAGGTATGCAAAAGCAGCCCACTGGCCCGGTGAGGCTGACGGCGGCTGCTGGGCCAAGGAGAGCGCAGCCAGGCCTGCCATCAGCGGCAATGCCAGGACGAGCGCCCACGATACGGTCTGCCATGCGCCGAGTTCGCGGGCGAGCAGGCCGCCTTCTGCGTAACCGATTGCCGCAGCAATGACAGCTCCGAGGAGCAGCAAATCCGCCCGGTCAAGTTGCCCGAACCCACCGGACTGCGCGAATGCGAATGCGATGGCCGCAACGGCGCCTACGGCTGTGACCAGCCAGAAGGCGACAGGCGGATGTTCGCGTCCGCGGAGCACTGCGGCTGTTGCCGTTGCTGCCGGCAACAGGGCGATGACGACGGCACCGTGGCTGGCCGGCGCCGTCGTGAGTGCGAACGAGGTGAGCAAGGGGAAACCGACAACAATCCCGGCGGCAACCACGGCAAGGCGCGCCCATTGCCTGCCTCGAGGAAGGCGCTGCCTCGTGAGCGAGAGGGCGAATGCCGCGAGTATCGCCGCGACGACGGCACGGCCGGAGCCGATGAACAGGGGCGACAGGCCACCAACCGCCATCCGGGTGAAGGGAACGGTGAACGAGAACGCCGCTACTCCAAGGAGGCCCCACCACAGGCCCGTTGCCGAGCGGGACGGTATCACTGGGCGAATTATCGTAGTAGCGCTACTATTGTCTCTCATGAACAACGATAGCAGTTCGAGGATTGTGGCGCGACTACGCGAATGGATCGCCGGGGCCGCGCCGGGATCCCGGCTGCCGTCCAGCCGGTCACTGGTTGCCGAGTACCAGGCCAGCCCTGTGACGGTGCAGAAAGCCTTGCGAGCGCTCACTTCCCAGGGCTTGATCGAGAGCCGGCCCGGTGTCGGCACCTTCGTGCGGGCCGTCCGGACAGCACGCCCCTCGGATTACGGCTGGCAAACTGCAGCACTGCGCGCACCGCAGTCGCCTCCGCGCTCAGCCTCCACCACGATGCGTGACACCTCGAACGCTACTATTGCCTTCCACTCCGGATACCCGGACCGGGAACTCTTGCCGGAGCGGCTTGTGCGGGCCGCTCTCGCCCGCGTGGCCCGCGGCGACGCTGCTTTGTCCCGGCCTCCGGCGCCTGGCCTTCCCGAGTTGCAGTCCTGGTTCGCGCACGAACTCGGCACCGCGACGCCGGCCGGCCTCACCCCGCCAACACCGAGTGACGTCATCGTGCTGCCTGGAAGCCAAGGCGGCCTCAGCTCCATCTTCACTGCATTGGTGGGCCACGGGCAGCCGCTGCTCATGGAATCTCCGAGCTACTGGGGAGCCATCCTGGCCGCCACGCAAGCCGGAGTCCGCATCGTCCCGGTGCCCAGCGGACCCGATGGGCCGGACCCCGAAGAACTGGCCAGGGCCTTTGAGGAGACGGGCGCACGGTTGTTCTACGCCCAACCGAACTACGCCAACCCCACTGGAGCGCAATGGTCCACCCGTCGGGGCGAAGAAGTCCTGGACGTCGTTCGACAGTACGGTGCGTTCCTCGTCGAGGACGACTGGGCCCACGATTTCGGCATCACGTCGACGCCGGTACCCCTCGCCGCACGTGACGACTCCGGCCACGTGGTCTATCTACGCTCCCTTACGAAAAGCGTTTCACCCGCCATCCGCGTTGCCGCCGTCATCGCGCGCGGCCCCGCCCGCGAACGTATCCTCGCGGACCGCGCGGCCGAGTCGATGTATGTCAGCGGGTTGCTGCAGGCTGCGGCACTCGATGTCGTCACCCAGCCGGCCTGGCAGACGCATCTGCGCAGCCTCCGCCATCAGCTCCAGTCACGCCGCGACCTCCTTGTCTCAAGCCTGCGCGAGCACGCCCCCCAGGCCCATCTCAGCCTCATCCCCAAGGGAGGGCTGAACCTTTGGGCACGCCTGCCCGACGGGACGGATCTCGAAAGGTTGACCCGTGACTGCGAGAGTGCCGGGGTGATGATCGCGGTCGGCACGGAATGGTTCCCGGCCGAACCGGCGGGACCGTTCATCCGGCTCAACTACGCAGGACCCAACCCCTCCGCCTTCCCGGAAGGCGCCCGCATCCTCGGCCAGGCACTCGAACGGAACAGCCCCTAGACGCAAAAAGTGGACCCCTGGAATCCGGGGGTCCACTTTTTGACGGGCTGTGCCGGTTAAGGCAAGGCGTCCGTTGCTTTAGTCAAGGTAGTCGCGCAGAACCTGCGACCGCGAGGGGTGGCGCAGCTTGGACATCGTCTTCGATTCGATTTGACGAATGCGTTCGCGGGTGACTCCATAGACCTTGCCGATTTCGTCTAAAGTCTTCGGCTGGCCATCGGTAAGGCCGAAACGCATCGCAACAACGCCTGCTTCACGCTCGGACAGGGTATCGAGCACCGAATGCAACTGCTCCTGGAGCAGGGTGAAGCTCACGGCGTCCGCCGGCACAACGGCTTCGGAGTCCTCGATGAGGTCGCCGAATTCTGAATCGCCGTCTTCGCCAAGCGGGGTGTGCAGCGAGATGGGCTCACGGCCGTACTTCTGGACTTCAACGACCTTCTCGGGAGTCATGTCCAGTTCGAGGGCCAGTTCCTCAGGCGTAGGTTCGCGTCCAAGGTCCTGCAGCATCTGGCGCTGGACGCGTGCCAGCTTGTTGATGACTTCCACCATGTGCACCGGGATGCGGATGGTTCGAGCCTGGTCAGCCATGGCGCGGGTGATGGCCTGGCGGATCCACCAGGTGGCGTAGGTGGAGAACTTGAAGCCCTTCGTGTAGTCGAACTTCTCCACTGCACGGATCAAGCCCAGGTTGCCTTCCTGGATGAGGTCCAGGAACAGCATGCCGCGGCCGGTGTAGCGCTTGGCCAGGGAGACCACGAGGCGCAGGTTGGCCTCGAGGAGGTGGTTCTTGGCCCTCTTGCCGTCGTGGATGATGAACTCGAGCTCACGCTTGAGCTTCGGGTCCATGGAACCGTCGTCGGCGTTGATCTTCTCTTCGGCGAAGAGGCCGGCTTCAATGCGGAGTGCAAGGTCGACTTCCTGCTCCGCATTCAGCAGGGCAACCTTGCCGATCTGCTTCAGATAGTCCTTGACGGGGTCGGCCGTGGCGCCGGCTGACATGACCTGCTGGACAGGCGCATCGTCGTCGTCGGCATCCGAGTAAACAAAGCCGGAACCGGTCGTGGCAGGCTTCTTTCCCTCTTCGCCTTCTTCGACGTCCTCCGTGAGCTCTGCTTCGTCGGGAACCACGGCGTCAAAATCCTCGGCTTCTTCTTCGGAGTCCTCGTCGGTGCCGGCGGACTTGTTGGCTGCTTCGGCAGCGGCCTTCGCGCCGGGCTTGGGCCCGCGCTTCTTGGGTGCCGGCTTCTCTGCACCTGCAGTCGAAGCATTGGCAGCGCGCGTTGCCGCTCGCTTCGCAGCTGTAGCCGCCTTCTTTTCTTCGGCGGACAGTTCGGCCAGGGCGGCGGGTTCCTTCTCGGCGGAAGACGGGGTCACAGAAAACCTTTCTAGCGGCGGTCTGTGGAATCACCATGGGGGCAACACCACTATGACCCTGTCAAGTCCGTGATCAACATCAAGTGCCATCGCCGACTGCAGAGTCTTTAGGTAAAACTCCCGACGGCGCCTTAATGTTCCCTGAGTTCAGGGGACATTTACGGCACTTGAAACACGGACCCAACCGGGTCTCGGCAACCATTGTCTCACGGTTTTGGATTCCGGGGGTCGATATCCGCTACCGTGCAGACAATTACGTGCCGCACGGATTTCCCTCAATGACGCGCTCCTGGAGTCGCCCCAGGGCCTGGGGTCATGCCGCCGCCCCACCGAACTTCCGCCACGCGGACGACTTGCTTTTGGCCCAACCGCACACCGTTCCGCGCCTCACCACCTCGGCGAGTAGTTCCGCAAGCCGATAGCCCTGTTGTTCAGCGTCAGCCTGCGAAAGAAGCTCGTGGGCGAATGAACCGCTCCCCCGGCACCACTGGATCCACCCCCGGATCGTGAGCGTTGCAGCCCGCGCCTCCCCACCACTGTGCCGGGAGAGCATCGCCAGAACCTGATCCAGGCTCGTCAACCGGTTCCAGTCGGGGTTCTCCGGGTAGAGGCCCAGCAGCACGTCTCCATAGCGCAGGACACTGACGTCCGTGGCCGAAGTCCGCGGAGCTTCCTTGCTACCGGCGGACCCCTTCCCTCCTGGCGGCCTGGCGGCTGCTGGCGCCAGGGAACGGAGCCCGGGCGGAATGACCAAGGCATCCTCTTCATCGTCCTCATGGCCAAAGAAGCCGAAGGCCTCTGCACCGCCGCAGGCGACGTCTTTCCCTGCAGCCGCCAGGACCACCACGGCGTCGCGCCACGCAGGAACCCTCAGGCTCGCCCGCAGGAACGCCGCGGCCTCGCCGTCGAATTCCTCTGGACGGCTGGAATCGAGGACCTTCGTCCACACATCGAGCATTTCTTCGAACGCCTTCCGGCTCCGCCACCGCCCGAGCAACTCTTCAAGCATGGCGCCTTCCGCACTCATGAACTCCGGATCAAGGACAGGCTGGTCTGCCGGGTCCACCAACCCGGGCGATTCCCTGACGTTGCTCCCCCTGAATACCATTTCCGCGTTGAGCCGGCTGTCCAGGATCTGGTCCACGGGACGGCCGGGAAGAGGACAGCACTCGAGATCGGTGCAGAATGCGCTTCGCCAGTAGTCGGAACCAATGAACCAGGCATCCCGCAGCGCCAGGCCACGGTGGGCCAGGACGGGTTCCAGGGCTTCCAGCAGGCGCAGCTTGTGTTGCACAACGCCCCCATGGTCCCAACCGTCGTCGCTGAAGAATGCCAAAAGCACGCCGTCGGCGTCATGGTCCGCCTCCAGATACTCACCGATCCTCCGTGAGTACGCGGCAAGCACGCGTTCAGATCTCCCGGGTGGAAGGTCCACGCGGAGGGTGGCGCCGAGTGTCTGCCCGCGCAGCGTGATCGCAACGAGGCTCTCCTTGGGCCAGAGTCCCAAGGCATGCGGAATGAAGCCGAGGATGTCCTCGGGCCGGGAGATGGTCACACGGTTGTCTGCTGTCATGAATCCAGCATCGGCAAAATAATGGGTGGCTGCAGGCCTCAATTGCCCTATGTGGACAAAGGTGTCCGTCAGCGCCTGTGGAGGAACACCGAGGCTACGGCGTGGAGCTCCGCTGCTTCGCGAGCCGTTCCCGGCGCAATTCCACGCGGCGCCGGCGCTGGTTCGCCAACGACACGAGGAGCGGCGGGACGTGTACGCCCTGGGCGGCCATCTGGCGGCGCACTTTGCGACGGGTCATGAGGATCAAGACCGTACCCACAAGCAGGAACAGGAACTGCACGCTCAATGCGATGCGGAAGGACGGCAGCCCGTACAGTTCCCCGCCCGAGAAGCCGCCGGTGTGGAGAAGATCGAGGATGAGCCCCACCAAGTAGATCGTCAGGAGCGCCGCAACGAAGCCGCCCACGTTGACGATGCCTGTGGCGGTGCCGATCCTGTGGGAAGGATTGAATGTCCGGGCAAAATCGAAGCCGATCATGGACCCGGGGCCGCCGATGGCCAGGGCGACCACCAGCACGGCAAGCAGCCATAGGGGCGCCCTGCTCGGCAACAGCAGGACCGCAGCCCAGGCAAGTGCGGTAGCCGCCGTGATCAGGAGGACCATGGCCGAGCGCCGCATCGGGTGCCGGGCCACGAAGGTTCCAAACAGTGGCCCCACGAGAATGCTGGTGACTACGAAGAGTCCCATCAAGGCGGACACGGTGGCCGGGTTCAGGCCCTGCGCCGATACCAGGAACGGGTAGCCCCAGGACATGGCGAAGACGTTGCCGCTGAACTGGACAGTGAAGTGGCACCAGAGTCCCAAACGCGTCCCGGGCTGCCGCCAGGCACGGGCCAGGGTCACACCCGTGGCGCGTAGCCCCTGGGCGCTCTCCCGGGGCGGGTGACCCGGCGGAACGTCCCTGAGCAAGGCGAGGACAAGGACGACGGCGAGTGCGGACAACGAACTCAACGCCAGGAAGGCCGTATTCCAGCCCGCCGAATGAAGCACCAGCGCGAACGGCACCACACTGATGAGCTGGCCTAGCTGGCCCGACATTCCCGTCAGCTGGGTGACGAGCGGAACGCGTGCCGGCGCGAACCAGATCGGCACGAGGCGGATCACGGAGACGAAAGTCATGGCGTCACCGGCGCCGACGAGGACCCGGCCGAGCACGCCTGCCGTAACAGCGTCGGCATAAGCCAGCTGGAGTTGGCCGAGACCCATGAGCACGGCCCCGCTGGCAATCATGGCGCGCGAGCCGAAGCGGTCAACCAGGAGCCCGACCGGTATCTGGAGGCCGGCGTAAACCAGCAGTTGAAGCACCGTGAAGAACGAAATCGCCGCCGCGCTGGCATGGAACCGTTCGGTAGCCTCCAGTCCGGACACACCGAAGGATGTGCGCTGGGCGACTGCCACAAGGTAGGCGAGCACCCCTATCGTCCAAATGAGCCAGGCGCGGGGTGCGTTCACCCTTCCATTATGCCCGGGGCTGTATTAAAGCTGCTTTATGGGCGCGCATCTTTACGTGCGAGATACGCCTCAACCGCCGCCCCCAGGTCCTCGGCGTTGGGCAGTTCGTCGTTCTCGTCGGCGAGCAGGGAACGGCGGACCGTTCCCTCGGCCTTGTCGTCATAGCGGGACTCCAGCTTTGAAACCACCTGCTGGACGTCCTCGGATGCTTCCACTTGTTCGGCGATCTGCCTGCCCACTTCCCTGCCGGCCTCGCGAAGGCGGTCCGTCGGCAGCATCAGGGACGTGGCAGCCCCCAGGTATTCCAGTCCCGCCACCGCTGCCGGCGGGTACTCGGCATCAGCGAGGTAATGCGGAACGTGGATGACGTACCCAGCCACTTTCCGCGCGGCTTCGGTCAACCGCAATTCCAGGATGTGGCCGATGGCCGAAGGAACCTCGACAGTCGGCCTCCATGTGGAAATGCCCTCGATGAGTTCCGGGCGGTTTCCGTGCACCGTCACGCCAACCGGCCGGGTGTGCGGAACAGGCATGGGAATAGAGTGGATCCAAGTCACCAGGTTGACGTCCAGTTTTTCCACGATCCCGACGACGGCGCGCGCGAAACGCTCCCACTGCAGGTCCGGTTCAAAACCGGCAAGCAGGAGGAACGGCTCGCCCAAGCCGTCGTTCAGCTTGTAAAGCGCCAGTTGGGGGGCTTTGTAGTCCTCCAGATGGTCTTCGACAAAGCTGATGTGCGGACGGCGCGCGCGGTAGTCGATGAGCTGGTCAGCGTCGAACACAGCCACGGTTTCGACTTCGAGCTTATCCAGCAGTTCCCGGTTGATCTGCTGGACCACGTGTCCGGCATCAGCGAATCCGGTGAAGCCCATCAGCATATTGAGGCCCCTGATATCCGGGCTGTGGAAGAGCTCGATGTTGCTCGCGTAGAGCGACTCAGGGTCAAGGAGTGAGCCGGAAATCCGTTCAAACACGGCATGTTCCTTTCGCAGTTTCAAGTTCTTGGAGGAGCGGGCGGCTGCACACCGCAGCAGACGCCTCGGCGGCCGGCCACGCTCCATGTATTGGTACAACGCCCCGGACCGGTCGCGCATTCCTGCCGGCCAATGTGCCGCAACTCTCATTTGATTGCTTTCCCGCGCAACAGACAGACTACGATCGAGACGTGCCGCCGTGTGCGGACCCAAGCAACTACCGACGTTGTCACAAGCGGACAACCGAGGGGTACCAGGGCCGGGCGCCTAACATGCAGCCCGGCCAAGCCATGCAGAGAGAGATGAGGACAAATCCTCGTGGTGAAGACTACAGACATCACCCTTGGCACTATCGCCAAGGACCTGAAGAAGGCGCCCAGCGACGCACTCGTGATAGCCGTCGGTCAGGGGGAAGACGGGCCGGTACTGCTCGGGAACCCGCTGGGGGCGAAGGCCGCGGAAACCCTCGCTGCTTCATTGAGCCTGCTCGGCATCACGGGAGCAGCCGATCAGGTACACCGTCTGCCGGGTCTTCCGGAGACCGGTTCGGGCGTCCTCGTCCTGGCAGGTGTCGGCAAGGTCGCCGACGACGCCCTCCTCGCCGAGGAAACCCTGCGCCGGGCTGCAGGATCCGCCGTCCGCCAACTGGCCGGTCTGTCCTCCGTCACCCTGGCCCTCCCGACGGCGTCCCTCGCCGACGTCGCGGCTGTCGCCGAAGGCGCCGTGCTGGGTTCCTATTCCTATACAGAGCACCGCTCCAGCAAGGACGGCCTCAAGGATCCGGTCGGCAAGGTCCTGATCCACACGGCGTTTGACGGCAAGGATGTCCAGCCCGCGCTCGATCGGGCATTGCTCGTGGGACGCGCGGTCAACGCCACCCGCACCCTGGTCAACCAGCCTCCGAGCCACCTTTACCCGGAGTCCTTTGCCGAAGCAGCCAAGGAACTCTCCAAGGGACTGCCCGTCAAGGTCACCGTGTGGGACGAAAAGCGCCTCGAAAAGGACGGTTTCGGCGGAATCCTGGGCGTCGGAAAGGGTTCAACCCGCCAGCCGCGCCTCGTCAAGGTGGAGTACAGTCCGGCGAAGGCCACCAAGAAGATCGCGCTTGTCGGCAAAGGCATCACTTTTGACACAGGCGGCATTTCCATCAAGCCGGCCCTCGGCATGGGCGACATGAAGAGCGACATGGCGGGCGCCGCCGTGGTACTTAATGCCGTCCTGGCCGTCGCGGGGCTCGGGTTGCCCGTCAAGGTGACCGCGTGGCTCTGCATCGCCGAGAACATGCCCTCCGGCGCTGCACAGCGCCCGGCTGACGTCCTCACCGTGTACGGCGGCAAGACGGTCGAGGTCCTCAACACCGACGCCGAGGGACGCCTGGTCATGGCGGACGGAATCGTCGCGGCCAGCCTCGAGCAGCCGGACGTCATCATCGACGTCGCGACACTGACTGGTGCCCAGCTGATCGCCCTCGGCAACCGCACCGCCGGCCTCATGGGTTCCGACGCCGTCACGGGCGCCCTCAAGTCCGCGGCGGACCGCGCGGGCGAACTTGTCTGGCCGATGCCGCTGCCGGAAGAACTGCGGGCCAGCCTCGACTCGCAGGTGGCGGACATCGCCAACATCGGCGAACGCCACGGCGGAATGATGACCGCGGCCGTGTTCCTGCGCGAGTTCGTCGGCAACGACGCCGAGGGCAAGCAGATCCCCTGGGCGCACGTCGACATCGCCGGCCCGTCCTTCAACAACGGCAGCCCCTACGGCTACACGCCCAAGCAAGGCACCGGCTGCACCGTCAGGACGCTGCTCGCCTACGTCGAAGACGTGCTGGCCACGGCCTAAGCCGGTCCCCAAGTGGGGCCGGTTTTTGACCGGCCCCACGGCCCGACGTGAGTCTGGCCACAAGCGCCCCACAAAAGCCTCGGCAGGGTGGAGCATGGATAAGTGGTTCGCTAAGGTGAACCACGGTAGTCACAAATGCAAGAGAACTTCGGTGCTGGCATAATCGCGGCAGTACAAGTTCCAAGACCAGATGACGCGTAGTCGCGTGTCATCGCTCACGCGAGGAGCGTCCTAGTGGCCGATCAGGCAACTGCGCAAGAATTCGACATCCTGGTACTCGGTGGCGGCAGCGGCGGCTACGCCACGGCTCTGCGTGCCGTTCAGCTTGGTTTCACCGTTGGTCTCGTCGAGAAGGCAAAGCTCGGCGGAACCTGCCTGCACAACGGGTGTATCCCCACCAAGGCCCTGCTGCACTCGGCCGAACTGGCGGACCACGCACGCGATTCCGCCAAGTACGGCGTCAATGTCACGTTGGACAGCATCGACATCACTGCCGTGAACGCTTACAAGGACGGAATCGTCGCCGGTAAGTACAAGGGCCTGCAGGGACTCATCAAGTCCAAGGGCATCACGGTCATCGAAGGCGAAGGCAAGCTGCAGGGCACCGACACCGTCGTCGTGAACGGCACAGCCTACAAGGGCAAGAACATCGTCCTTGCCACGGGTTCCTACTCCCGTTCCCTGCCCGGCCTGGAAATCGGCGGCCGCGTCATCACGTCCGATGAAGCGCTGACCATGGACTACATCCCCAAGAGCGTCATCGTGCTCGGCGGCGGCGTCATCGGCGTCGAATTCGCTTCCGTGTGGAAGTCCTTCGGCGTCGACGTCACGATCGTTGAAGGCCTCCCCTCCCTCGTTCCCAACGAAGACACCGCCATCGTCAAGAACCTTGAGCGCGCCTTCAAGAAGCGCGGCATCAAGTTCAGCACCGGCGTCTTCTTCCAGGGCGTCGAGCAGAATGACAACGGCGTCAAGGTCACCCTGGTTGACGGGCAGACCTTCGAGGCCGATCTCCTCCTGGTTGCCGTGGGCCGCGGCCCCGTCACTGCCAACCTTGGTTACGAAGAGGCAGGCGTCACCCTCGACCGCGGCTTCGTCATCACCAACGAACGCCTGCACACCGGCGTCGGCAACGTCTACGCCGTCGGCGACATCGTCCCCGGCGTCCAGTTGGCCCACCGCGGGTACCAGCAGGGCATCTTCGTCGCCGAAGAGATCGCGGGCCTGAACCCGGTGGTCGTCGAAGACGTGAACGTCCCGAAGGTCACCTTCTGCGAACCTGAAATCGCCACTGTTGGCTACACCGAAAAGGGCGCCAAGGAGAAGTTCGGCGAGGATCAGGTCCAGACCCAAGAATACAACCTGGCCGGCAACGGCAAGAGCTCCATCCTCGGCACGGGCGGCATCGTGAAGGTCGTCCGCCAGAAGGACGGCCCGGTCGTCGGTATCCACATGATCGGTTCCCGCATGGGCGAGCAGATCGGCGAAGCACAGCTGATCGTCAACTGGGAAGCACACCCGGAGGACGTGGCGCAGTTCATCCACGCTCACCCGACGCAGAACGAGACCCTGGGCGAAGTCCACCTCGCACTGGCAGGCAAGCCGCTCCACGGCTAAGTCTTTAGCAAGACACCCGGTCCTGGGGGCCCCCCCCCCGCGGGGGCCGGGCCCCCCCCCGCCGCACGCAACACCCCCACAACCGAACCAAAAGGCCCGGGGCGGCCGCGGGGGGGA
>NZ_JBIYDB010000021.1:0-79621 GCF_044908325.1 Arthrobacter sp. GAS37 | reverse complement strand
TGGGACGGTACTTCCCTGAGAGCCAGTAGTTGACCGCGCGCTGGGTGACGCCGAGGCTCTTTGCGGCTTTGGCAGTGTCTACTCCCCCGCGTCGGTTCGTGCCGTATGCGGCGATGAGCTGGTTGTGCAGGTCACCGGAGATGTCGACACCGTGTTCGACTCCTTCGCCGGCGGGCTTGCCTGAGACGTCGCCCTCCCTGCCGGTGAAGAACCCGAAGAGAGCCTTGCGTGCCCCGGCGACGCCCGCCTGTTTCTCGCTCACGCGCTTTCCTCAATGTTTCCGTCTTGCAGTTGGCCCGTGCTCTCTTTGAGGTGTTCGAGGCCCCGGTATCCGTGGCCGGTGAGGTGCTCGAGGTGCTCTGAGAGGAGTGCGGAGCCGATGTGGTGGTACTGGCCGAGTTTGCGGCCCAGCCAGGCATGGTCGCCTGGCCAGGCCTTGATCGGGTCGGGTTCGGAGCTGGTGTAGACGATCGAGTCGGTGCCGATCGCGACTGGCCAGTGGCCGTAGTCGTTTCCTATTTTGATCACGCGTCGGAGCAGGTTCGCTTTGGAGCGGCCGATGATCGTGTCCCGGCGCTCGGGGGCATAGCCGTCCCCGCCGCGGCGGGCGAGGTGGATCGAGTTCATCATGCCGATGGTCTCGGTGTAAACACGCTTTACCTGGTTGCGGGTCGGGGTGGCGTCGGGGTCGGTACTTTCCCCGAGGAGGTTCAAGGCGCGGCTGCAACGGTCGGCCCAGCCGTCGAGGATCCGGGAGCCGTTCCAGGTGTAGGCCTCCAAGATCGTTGGTACGAAATCGTTGGCAACGGCAAGGGCGAGGGTCGGTGTTGTGACCCAGAGGCTGTCCGGGTGGCCGGCCTGGACAGGGAAAACCGGGTTTGGAATCCGCCAGTCCCCAAAATCGGCCCATTGGATGCGCCAGTAACCGGGGGTCTTCTCATCGAACGCGCAGCCATCGGGGTGATGGGTCGGGTCCCCGACTGGCAGGATCGCAGACTTCGTACCTGCCAGGTAGGAGCCGGAACGGTCATAGCCATGAACGTAGAGGTTGCCGGCCTCTGCCTCGGTGGGCTTGCGGCTCCAGGAGATCTCAGGCTCGGGCAGCCGGCTCTCGTAGACACGGTCAATGAGCTTGGAGGGCTTGAAGTATTCGTCACGGTTCTTCTTGCTCGGCAGGGCGAACATGAGGTCCATGCCCGTGGACGAGGAGCCCATGAGCAGGGGGTGACCGAGGGACTTGGAGAAGAGCTCGAGGCGTTTGGCGATGACCGCGGGCCCGGGGACGGGCGCTCCGATGATCGGGTAGGAGCGGGAGTCCTTTCCGTCCAGGACCGGGATCATGGCGAGAACGGCGCCCTCCTGGCGACGGTAGACCCGGGTCCAGGCTGTGTAGGCGCAGGTCTTGCCGCCGATTGTCCAGCCGTCTTCGATAGCCGCGAGCAACGAGGAGTGGTTGGTGGTGAGCTTGGTCAGTTCGCTGGCCCGCATGCTCGGGGAATCCGAAAGCTTGTCGACCGGGATGTCCAGTCGCTCGGCCGCGGCCGCGGTGATCCAGATTGCCCCTCGGGTCGTGAGCCACTTTGTCACCGACCCGGAGCGGTAGGAGCTGATCCGGGCGCCCAGGTTGAACCTGCCGGCCAGCGCGGCGACGTCGCCGGCGTGGCGTGGCCAAGGTTCGAGCTCGTGACGGACGCCGTCGGGCGTCCACAGCCCGTCAGCGTCCAGGACGGCCTGGGCGAAGTCGTAGCCTTTCGTCGTATCCCGTTGAGTCGTGACCGCAGCGTCGTCGGTTGGCTCTTCGGCGACGTCGTGCTGGAGAGGCTCAGGGGAGGGCTCCTGGGCCGTTTCTGTCCCGTGCAGGGACTCTGCGGGGGACAGTATGTTCTGGCGGGTTTTGGCCTCCTCCAGGCGGATTGTGGCGAACGCCCGGTTCTCCTCGGTGGAGGTGCGCCAATCGGACCAGCAGATCGCGGAACCATTGATCAGCTGAAGCACCGGCCTCATGCACATGACGCAGGCCGTTGGCGTTGCCAGAGGTGATGCGGTGCCTTCCATTCCTTCGGCATCCATGCGGCGCCTGTCCAGGGCCACCGCCGCCGCCGGCGCTTGCGGGGACATACCACCGGAAGCGGCCGGCGCAGAGGGCACGGCCGGTGCGGCAGGTGTTCCGCCGGAGGGTGCGTCATCGTGGGGGGCGAAGGGGTTGACCGGGAACGGCAGGGTGTCCGGGCCGTCGTCCTCCGGGCCGGTGAGCACCTCGAGCGGAATCTCCCAGACACGGGTTTTGACCCCGTTGATCCGCCGGGCAACGCAGCGGGCGCCCTGGGCGTCGGGGGCGATCCAGCCGTGTGAGAGGAAGCTTGAGGAGATCGACGTCGCCGTTTCGGCGAAGGTCAGATCCGCGCCGGCCGCTACCTGCCGTGCGGCACGGATGCAGATGTTCGGCAGGAGCATGACCATGTTCTCCCGCAGAATACCCAGCCGTGGTCCCATCGGGACGTAGATGCCGTCGATCGGGTTGGTGCCGCGGAGCATCCAGCCCATGCCGAGGGGTTCGGCCGGGTGTACGCCGTGGGGTGTGGCCAGGTGTCCGGCCTGGGAGCTGAGCGCCTCACGCAGGTGCGCGATCAGCTGCTCGCCGGCGTCCCCGGAGGAGGCGTCCTGCATCTGCAGGGACGCCCAGATGCCCTCACGTGCCCAGTCGATGAACTGGGAGGCTTCTGCCGCTGTTGCTCCGCCCCGGTCAACGAGCATTGCCATCATCGTGCGCACGCCGGCCTCAGCCTCCGACGCGGCCTCGACCATGCGCCCCTTCGCCCCGTCGGTGTGGGGAAGGGCCTCAGCCCGGGCCGACCAGTAGCCGTTCAGGTTCTCGGGGTGGCCGTAATCAGAGACGATCGCCTCTTCTTCGGCCAGCAACCGGTCGCGGTGCTCGATGAGCCAGGTAATCAGCGTGGCAGCGACGAGGTTTCTTGCTGACTTACGGTCGCTGCGTTCGATGTCGGCGAAGGTCTGTTTCGGGTCTCTGATGTCGCCGTTGTTGACGGGGATGACCAGGGCGCGGGTCGCGGCCGAACCGCTCGGGGCGAACTCCGCGGTGGTGATGACGGTGGCCTGGGAGGGCCGGGATGCCTTGACGGTTCCCTCGCGGGAGCTCACCACACGGCCGGTGGCGTTGTAGTGGGCACGTATGAGCTCATCGAGTTTTTGCTGGGCACGCTTGAGGTCACCGTCTGCGGTGAAGTCATCGATCCAGGTAGGAAGGTGGGACAGCGGCTCAAGGGCCCTGATCAAACCAAGAACCGTCGCACCTTTGTTGGAACCGGAAAGGATCTCCCGGCGCTCCCCCGCGTAGGAAAGTGAGGGGGCGGCGTGGTGGATCATGGCGCGTGCCAGGGCGGTTTTGCCCGATCCGGGGCCGCCGGCCAGGTGGGCGATGATCCGTACAGGCTTCAGGAAGGAGCGCCAGGTAATGCCCAGCAAGGGGGCAACGATACGCGGCGGCAGATCCAGCAGCGGGGCAATGCCCGTGTCGAAGACCCGGCGAAGTTCGGAGGGATCGGTGCACGGATCCGGGAAGGTGTAGACCTCGAAAGGACCGGGAAGTTCGGTCTTTACCGGGATGGTCCCACCCTTGGCGAGGGCACCGGCGGCGTGAACGAAGAAAGACCCGGTGTCGGATTTCCGCCACCCGGTCGCGGTGTAGATCGGAGTGCGCTGGGCCGGGGCCGGCCGGGCACGCAGCAATGCCTGCATCGCCTGGTCTTTGCCCTTCGCAGTCGCTGACTCCAGCAACCCCGGCCACGGGAGATGGTTGATCCAGGCTCCGCTGCGCAGCTCCTCAGGTCCCCAGCTGAAAGCTTCGGACTCGAGCACCGGGCGGGAATCGTCATCGAACGCGGGATTACCCTCGGGGGTGCGTGCCCAGCGGTAGAACGTGCCGACCCAGCGGGTGTCGGGTCTGGTTGATTCCTGGTCGTGGCCGTCGTCGGCGACGAGGACCTGGTCGATTTCGGCCCAGCCGTGTATCACGGTGGTGAAAGTGGGGACATACTCCCCGTCGACCTTGGTCCAGCGCACCTGCACGGTCTTTCCCTGGCGGACGACATAGCGGGCCTCGATGTTCTTGCGCCCGTCGTCGCCTTCGATGAAGGTGTTGCCGTCGAAGACCGGGGGCTCGCCCCCGCTGCCAGCGAGCTCAAGCCGGGGGGACGTACCACTTTCAGCCGGGACGTGCTCATCCGGGTGGGCCGCCGGCGCCTGGTTCATGGTGCGGCTCAGGTCACCGGGAGTTCTAAGTTCCGCGGCCGCGTAGCAGAGGCGTGCCGCGTCCCCTGACTGGGAAACCGCAGCGATGATGGCTGCCTCGACGCGGCGGGCCCGCTCGCCAGGAATCGGTGCGGCTTCCTTGAGCGCGACCTTGGCTGCTTCGGCGGCCCGGCCCCAGCGCAGATGGGATTCTTCGGCCCATCGTCCGACGGCCTTGCGGACACCGTCGCTGACGCCGTCCTTCGCTTCGGGGGATCCCAACCAGGCCGAGATCTCCTGCTCGCATTCAGTCACCCGGCTTGCGGCGTGGCGGACGCCTTCCGCAAGTGCCAGCAGGTGCATCTCTGCAGGGGTGACCTGGACGAAGTCATCCACACCGTGGCCGGCCTCGAAGTGGTCGGTGAGGTCTGCTTTCGGGTCATCGAGCGCAGGCAGGAGAAGCATGAGGCTCCGCACGAACGGGCCCAGCGCTCCCGCGAGCTGGTCGCCGCGTTCGTAGCCGGCTTTGTCCTGATCGACCACGATCACGACGTCGGCGCCGGAGAAGAGATTGGCGGTGCCCAGCGGGAATTGACCAGCACCTCCGGCGTTCGTTGTGGCGGCCAGGCCCTGTGCGCGGGCGGTGTCTGCGTCCTTCTCACCCTCGACAATCCACACCGGCACGCCGTCAGCGATCGCCTGGAGCATGTCGGGCAGGCAGTACAAGGTGGGGGTGAACCCGGCCGGCTTGCGTTTGACAACGCCGCCCGTCGGCTTGATGTAGCGCTGGGAGATCTGCTTGTGGCGCCTGCCGTTTCCGTCGTGGGCTTCTTCGCGGACGACCTGCTGGACCACGGTCCCGTCGGCGTCGGTGTATGGGTACACGGCTGTTTCTGTCCAGTTGAGACGGGACAGATCAAGGCCCGGAGGAAGGGAGCGGCGAGGCGGCAGCGGGCTGAGGCGAGGACCCCGCTGCTTCTTCCGCTGCAGGATCCGTGCCGAATCGGGAGTGTAGGGCTTGGGGTTGTCGAAGAGATCGGACAAGGACAAGCCCAGTGCTTCGGCCAAGTCACGCTGCGGCGCGTGGCAGCCAAAGCAATGCAGGAGGGTGAAGCCCTCGTCGTCGGGTTTCCAAGTCACGTGAAGTGAAGGGTCGCGGTCCCCGTGCAAGGGGCAAACAAGGTGAAAGTCATCGGAACGTTTGGTGGGATTGAGACCCATCCGGTTGCCGGCTTCCCAAACCCGGTCAACCGAGGCCCGGGCGCGTGATTCAGCCATCTATGCACCCTCCGATCACGGCCGGGCACGCAGACAGCGTCATCGCCACAGGCCACGCCGAAGCGCAACCTAGACGAAAAACAGCCAACTGCTGTATCTTCAAAGACAGGTAACCTTTTCTTTATAGGAAACGGGATCTAATTTCGGGACTAGAAATTAGCTTTACTCGACTTCAAGGGTTGTCCGCCCGAGGAGTTGCACAAGAATCGTTCGGTGCCACCCGAAACGATTCCCATATCAGAGGAAGCGCCGGCTGCTAGCCAAAGCAGCAAGGCGCTTTTTCTTGTCTTACACGGCCACAGCACCGCCCTCAGTACCGGTCTCACGCTGCTTAAGCGGAACCACGTTACGCAGATAATCCGGGAGTTCAAGGCCTTCTGCAGTGGCCAGTTTGTAGGCAATCCAGTCGGTCCAGTCCAGACCGAGTTTTTGGCGCTCTTTTTCGTAAACGGCGACATGCTCCTCAGGGACTCGAGTCTTGAGGAGGCGGCGATCACCCTTCGACGGCCGCCCGGGGCCGCGAGGTGGTGTGGTGTTAGCAGCTTCAGCCATGCCCTATTCCTAGCACGCTCAGAGTTTCTGGTACCCGTATTCCGATTGACGGGCGTGTCGTGTCGCAGCATCTCCATGCCTCATGGGAGTACGGCGGAATCGCCGGATGTGGCAACTGCGCTGGAAAATTTCTTCCCATCTTCTTCTCCCCCTTGATTACTGGTAGCTGATGCTGTTTCTGGACGTGCTTGGGGTCGGCCAGGCTGTCCCGACGAGGGGATGGTTTACGATGACATCGCCTTCGACGGCGCGGAACTCCCCGTGCTTGGTTATACCGGTAATCCGGGCAACGGCTCGGACGGTCCAGTCCGGGTCGACGATGGCGGCTTCCTCCTGCACCAGGGCGCGGCTTTCGTCGAGTTTCCACAAGCCTCTGGTCCGGTCCCAGCATTCCTGCTGAGTCAGGCCATCCCGATAGCCCATATAGATTCGACCGAGTTTGTCATTTGCAGGCAGGAGTTTCTCCCGGCCCATCCGGAAAATCAGCATAGATAGCCTCCACTTCGCTTAAGCGAAACTCTACCGAAGTACGGAGGGGCGCGGCAACCCTCCACTGAAATCGTTGCGGAACAAACATGCGACCGAAATGAAAATTGACCTATATGGACACATATTCCTAAAATCCTGTTCCACCTGTTCCACCCCATAATGAAAAGCTATGTTTTCGCAGGTAAAAGGGCATTTATTGGGTGGAACAGGAAGCGGAACAGGTCAGATCGCATCCTGTTCCACCCAGGAGCCGCCCAGGCAATAGTTCCCAACAATAGCAAGGCCTCCAGGGGTGGAACAGGATTTGAGAGGCTCAGAATTTTTTGGTGAGTTGGGAACAATTTTAGGGCGCGATGATGTTCCGTTGATGTTGTTTTAGAGAGAAGCTGCGCAGCTCCGCAGGGCTGCAGAGAGCAGTACCTGGTGATCGACGCCGGCTTCAAGGGCATCCAACGGGATCCCGGGGACGTCCTTGACCCGGAGGAGGGCTTTGGATGGCTGGGTGAGCCAGAAGACGGGATCACGGGTCCCCGCAGCGGTCAGCAGCTCGGCGATCATCGCAGAGGTGATCAGCCGCTGCCTGCGCGCGACCGTTATCGGAACCCCGGCGTAGAGCCAGTTCTCGACACTACTCCTGCTGGTGCCGGCTAGACGGGCGGTGAAATCAAGACCAAGCAGGAGAGTCAAAGCCCGGAGCGCGTCGACAGGCTCGCGGGCGGCCGGGGTGAAGGTCCCGGCGTGAGTCTGGACATAGGCGGGTACCGTCCAGACAGTGCGGCGCTTGCCGTTCACGAGCACGTCCGTCCTCACGGGCCCCGGGGCGCCGTCCGCCCATCCGGCGGCGATAAGGGAGGCCTCGAAGCGGCTGGCCGAGGCGGACACCATGCCGCCGCGTTCCCTCGCTGCTGCTTTCGCTGCATGCAGGGCCTGGCGGGGAAAGAGATGGATGGTATGTCCCCTCAGGAAGCCGGCGCCGAGTCCACGCAACCTGGCGTCGACTGCTTCGAGCTGCCCGCGGTAATCAGCGCCGGCACTCGTACCGTGAAGCAATGCTGAGAGGACCCTTGAAGCGACGTCGTCCACCGTGAATTCCGGGTGTGCCAGGAATGCCGGCAGGGTGTAGACGCTCAGGGGCAGCACTGGAGGCAGTCCCCCGGTTGCGGAACTCACTTGTCGTCAATGACGACGGCGACAAGGTACGGGGTCCGCAGTTCGGTCTCGATGTGACGGGCCCAGGTGAGAGGGTCGGCCTCGAAGGTGACGCGGGCACCGTCGAGCAGTACATCGAGGTCGAGAGGGACATACTCCTTGTCACCTTCGATTTCGTGGGTGCCGTCGGCGCGGATGGTCAGCTTCGCGGCGACCACCTGGTCGAGGCCATCATCCGTGAGCTTGAGGAACTCGACGATCATGCGACTCACCTCCAAAAATGAGTAAAGCTATAGTTGATTTATTTTATCAGCCGTGGTCAAGGATCAGAACTCTCCAGGCCGCAGAATAGCGTTTCCATCCAGCATGCGCTGCGCGCGGTCCCTCAGGGCCACTGCGCGGCCTTCCGTGAGCATCCCGGCGAGTCCGTGCATGTCCCTGGACGCCAGGAGTCTCTTCAACGCCGACTGCTCGTATTTCTTCAACGATGCCCGGCCCGGCAGTTTGCGCCGGCTGGAGACCAGGATGGAGTGGTTCAGTTGGTCTCCAGGTTCAGCGAAGGTGAATCCATGGTCGATGAGGGTGACTTTCCCGTCGCCGGAGAACAGGTTGAAGCGGTGCCGGTCCTGCTGTCCGACCAGGCTGTCGAAGAAGGCGCCGCGGTCCACTTCGGCGTCCCGGATCCTTTCCCACCCGGCACCCTGGCGTCCGGGGGCAATCATCGCCAGCGATCCGATCTTTCCCTCGACCTCACGGATTACGCAGGTCGGGACCATCCCATCGAAGTTCCTGCCCAGGTTCTTGGCGAGTTGCCAGGCACTGGCCTCATGCAGAGGCTGAAGCCTGTCGTCCTGGCCGTAGCTGTGGGCGCACCCGTCGTTGAGTCCGTCGAAGCTTTTGAAAAACGCCACCGTTCCATCGGAAAGCACGACCCTGCGGGTGTCGTTCACGCCGCCGTGGATACGTTCGACGGACTTGATTTCCGTGTCCAGGAGCCGGCGCTCGGCCGCGTGATTGCCCTGGAGTCCGATCAGGTGGCTGATGCTCTTCCGCACATGATCGCTGAGTCCCGAGGCGCTGTCCGGAAGCATCGACGGGGCCTTCGGGTGTGGGTTGGTCTCCTTTTTCCCGGAAGCCAGATGCCGCGCATCTGCCGGTAAGGGCAGGGCTGATGGTAAGTCCTGCCCCGGTTGGGAGATCCGGTGCCGTGGCCCCTCGGCAACAGCTGGTTTCACCGGCGGCACGCCAGCTGCCGGGGTGGCGTCCCCCGCCCGGCCGGCAGGGTTGGAGAGCAGGCCGTACTCATACCCCAGCTGCTTCGCTTCACCCGGTGGAGCTGCTTTGATCCGTGCGATGAGCGAATGCGGCAGATCCGCGGCAACAGCTTGTTTGAGCGCCTCGGCCTTCAGTGCCCTGTTTGCCTTGCGTCTGTCGTTGTGGGCCGCACGCCCGGCTGTCCCGGCATGGAACGCGCACCTGCGACCGCCCTCGGCCAATCCTCTACACACAACGGGCTCCTTCCTCCCACCAATGAGGAGTAGGGGACATCCCGGAAAAGTAGAAAGTGCAGGTGAAACTTTCCCCGGCAATCTCCACCGGGCAACAACCCGAGGAACTAGGAAAGCAACAACCAAACAATAAGAAGGAAATAAACCAAAGATGTGGTGTGCAATAAGAAGTGACGTGGCCGTGCGGGATCCGTTCCGGAACAGCCGCCGGCGCCGGGTGTACTTAAGCCGCAGCGGGCCTGGATCGGTCGAGGGTGAGCCACAGGAGGCGCGAGGCCTCGGCATCCCGGCCGGCACGGTGTGCCCGGCCGGGCGGGGGTACCAGGCCTGCCCTTGCCAGGGCAGAGCTCAGGCTGATCCTTCCCTCGAGTCCGAACCGTTCGGCGGCCAGTTCCATGGTGCAGAGCGTTCCTGACCAGGAAGGTGCAGGCTCGCCGGCCCTGGAGTAGCCGGCCTGGATCATCGCGGCGTCAAAAGCCACACCATGACCGGCGATCACCACGCCCTCGAGCACGCGTCCGAGCTCGGCCGCCACCATGGAAAAACCCGGAGCGGAGGCAAGTTCCCGGGCGGTAATCCCGTGGATCTCCTCACAGATATATCCCCAGGGGTCAGAGGGACATACCAGCGACTCGAAAAGCATCGCTCCTGATTCGTCCAGGACTGCAATCTCGACCACCTCCGCAGCCGGCCCGAGCCCTGTGGTTTCCACGTCGATGAACACGATCTCCATACCCGCCACGGTATCCGCACCCCCTGACATCGAGCGCGGAGCAATCTGTCGACAAGAGGTCAGCTGTCAGCAAGGGGTCCCCCGGGCCGGGTTTCGTGTCAGCAAGGTTTTCAGCAAGGGGTCATTCCTCACACTCCAGATGAGGCACAGCAGAAGTTCTGTGCACACACACCTTCAACCCAAGGAGAACGCCTTGTCCCAGACCCAACGGCGCATCGTGCGCCTTTTGAATGTTGTCGCCGGCGTCGGCGAAGCCGTCCTTCGGCTCCTGAGCGTCGTCGACAGGATCATGGAGTGGATCAACCGGCTCTCCGGCCACTAAGGATAGTCAGCGTTCGAGGCGGCAGGGCTCAGAGACGTCCCGAACGTCATCGCGCCATAATCCGGTTGACGTTCAAGGAAACCATCATTGAAACAGGCACCGACTCCTACCGCTTTGCCCACTCAAAGAACCAACAGCATTCGGACGTCTAGAAGTGTTCCCTAACCATCCTTTGGTCAACGAGCAATTGTGTCTGACACGAGGTTCAGTCGCGGGTCGAGCACTGTGTGGGCTCGTGACGCTGCTTATCTATATTAAGAGGGCGGGGTCGATGAAATCTGTTCTCGGATCCGCAGCCGCTTCTGGGTCCTTCCGTCGGGAGGTTGCGGGAATGCCGATCGCTACGGAACGGGGCGGAACGTCACGGACGACGACGGCGTTCGCGCCAACGGCGGAGTCGTTGCCGATCGTGATGGGGCCCAGGATTTTGGCGCCTGCGCCGAGCATGACGTGATCCCCGATGGTGGGGTGCCGTTTCGTCTTGCTCAGTGCACGACCGCCGAGAGTGACTCCCTGGTACATGAGGACGTCGTCACCTATTTCCGCGGTCTCACCCACCACGATGCCCGTTCCGTGATCGATGAACAGGCGTCGTCCGATCGTAGCCCCGGGGTGAATCTCGATTCCCGTGAGCGTCTTGGACACTTGGGAGATTACCCGGGCCAGACCTCTCAGGTGCGGTCGTTGCCAGAGTGCGTGCGCCAGACGGTGGCTCCAAATCGCGTGAACCCCTGAGTAGACCAAGGCAACCTCGACGAGATTAGATGCGGCGGGATCCTGGGTTTTGGCGGCCTGCAGGTCTTCCTTGAGGAGCTTCAAAATCGACATTACGGTCCTTCGGTAGCGGCACCCACGCTCTTCATACTGGTTCACGCCGGTGATCACAGGAACAACATGACTACGGACAGTAACAAAAGAACGCCAAATATCCGGTTCAGATTCTTTAGCCCATCAGTGGTCCGGATCAGTCGGGATCCGCCTTGGCCCAGGAGCGCCCAAGCACTGTTGGAGATGAGGTTGACGACAGTGAAAAGCACTCCCATGAGGAGAAGGCCTTGTATTCCGCCGCCGAGGGTCGTGGGGTAGGTGGCTGACGCTGTGAGCGCCATGAGCCAGGCTTTTGGGTTTACCACCTGAAGGGCACCGAGTTTCCAGAACCCGGCCGCGGACGGGGCGGCCGACGGTGTTGAAGGGTCGCTGCTGAATATCTTCCATGCCAGGTACAGCAGATATGCGGCGCCCACCAGTTTGAGCCCGAAGGACACTGCCGGGACACTTTGAATCAGCGACCCGATTCCGGTGTTTGTCAGTGCCAGTAGCGCGAGGAACCCGATCGATATGCCGAATATCGCCGGTAGCGCGGCACGGAATGGTCTGCCGACCGCCAGCGAAGCGACTAAGACATTGTTGGGCCCGGGAGACATTGACACCGCGAATGCAAACGTCAGAAAGGCTCCCACAGAGGCAATCGTCAATGGATCTCCCGGGCTTCAGAGGGGGTGGCTAGATTACATAGTCTTCGCGTACCGGGGTGAAAACATCGATACATCTGACTTCGGTTGTTGCGATGCCGGAATGCAGTACGTCGCTGGGAATGACTAGCCCGTCGCCGGCCACAAGGTTGAATGTCTCTGTGCCGACTTTCATCTGGAATTCCCCGGAGAGGACATTGACTATCTGTTCGTGCGGGTGGCGGTGTTCGGGAATGACTGAACCGGCATCGAGAACCCATGTGGCAACGGTCATTGAGGCGCCATGAACGAACCGTCCGTGGGCCCCTGGAAATACTTGATGAACCTTGGCATCTGAAGACCTGGTGTGCAGGGAAGGCACGGTCAGTTCCTGATCTCGGGCACTTCACCATGTTCGAGAATTTCCCGATGATCGGGATATGTCAGGATGATGACGTCCCGGCGCGCGGTGCTCTCGTTGATCGGGATCAACGGTGACGCGTCGTGGATGACGCGCCTGTCATCGAAGCTAACGAGTTCTCCAGGGCGCAGTACGACGTTGTCAACAATCTTCTTGTCGGTACCGATTTCCCAGACTGATGTCAGGGCCGATTCGTCGGTGATGTCATGCCTGTCGACGACGAACACCCCAACGTATTCGTAGCCGTCACGATGACGGCCTTCCGGGACAGGCTGACCGGCGCCGAGCGTCCGGATTTGATGTGCGGAAAAATTAAAGGCCGGGGCGTCAATTCCCGCCGCCCAGTGCTGAATCAGGGCCTTGAACGAGGCGTTGTCCTCTATTCCTTCAGGAAGGTCGTTGTAATCCCTGCGGATGCCTCCGTAGTTTTCGAGCGGGTTGATGTCCGAGCTCTGGAACAGCTCGACATTTTCCAGGCGGACGATCGTACCGTCCTGGAAGGAGAAGCGGGACTGTGTCCTGTGCCGGTAGCCGCCCTCGAAGTGCTTGTCGAGCGGGATGTTCTCAAAAGACTCTTGAAGCTCGTAGAGATCGAGTGCCGGTGTGGTGATTTTTACATGGTCGTTCATGATGATCCTCTCGATCGTTTGGTTAAATCCGGCCAACCGTGTCTATTAGCTCAGGTAGGTAGGCGCCGCTGCGGATCTTGCCCAGCATGCCTTCTTCGGTGTTCTCAATTGCCGCGCTCCTGTCGAGGACTTCCTCTAGCCGGGCGCGGGGGATGATGACGGTGCCGTCACCATCGGCAATGATCCAGTCGCCCCGATGGACAACGACTCCGCTGATGATGCAATGATCCACATCGCTTACGGCTTCGAAAGCGCCCTGGGAATCGACGGGAATGAAACCGGTACCGACAATTGCGGTTGGTATGTGCTGGATGATTTTCCTGTCCCGTATCGCTCCGCCGAGGATAATCCCCTCGAACCGGAGGTTTTGCGAGAGGTAGGTGGTTGACATGCCGCCCAGCATCGCTGCGTCGGTCATCAGCGGGCCGGACCCGGCTACATAGATCTGGCCGCGCCCGTCTGTTAGTTCCGGAACGATGAAATCCCGGACCTCTTCCCAGGTGCTGGGGCTTGCGGCGGTAATGGTCGGTCCCTTGCGCACCGGGTGCCACCGCACGGGGTAGGCCGCTCCGTGGATCAGTGTCGTTGGCTCGCTGTTTAGAAAGCCAAGACGGGAGTCAAGCACGCACCCCCGGATGCCCAGGGCATCCAGGACGTCCGAGATGGTCGGTGTCCCGATCCCATGCTCGCGGATCTTCACCGCGACCGCGCTGTGAAGGTCGGCTAGCGCTTCGGTCTGCATGTCAGTTGCTCCTTGAGGGGGCTGGGTGGCTTACAACGAGGTTTTTGTATCTCTGCGCCACCAGGTTGGTGACTGGCCGGTCTTCTGCCCGACGGGTGCGCTGTCCGTTGACTGATTCGACGGGAAGTACTTCCGACGCTGTGCTGGTCAGGAAAATTTCGTCGGCGCCCAGGAGTTCCGCCGGATCGATGTTCCGTTCCTGGACGGCGAACCCCTCCGAGAGTGCTAATTGAATGATCGTTGCGCGCGTGATCCCCTTCAGGCACCGGTTCTCGGGTGGCGTGATGAGATTGCCGGCGGAAACCATGAAGAGGTTCTGGGCTGAGGCTTCGGAGACGAAGCCCTCGTGGTCAAGCAGCACGGCATCGTCGTATCCGTTTTGGGCTGCCCAGAGCGTCGCAGTTTTTGATAAAAGGTAATTGCCCGTGGCTTTGGCAAACGCCGGATAGCTTTCAGGATCCGGCCTCCTGTACCGCGAGATGCCAAGCTTGAATGCCCTGCCGTTTTCATCTTTGGCGTCCCACTGCCAAGCGAGCACGGCCGTATGGATCGGGCGGCTGTCACGCAGCGTTCCCAGACCCTCTCCCAGGTAAACAATGGGACGGATGTATGCCTCTACAAAGTCGTTGGCCTGGAGTACTTGGTGGACGGCGTCGGTGATCGCCTCCGGTGTCACGTTGGGTTCCAGCCCGATTTCACGACATGACGTCCATAGTCTTTCGATGTGTTCTTCGAGTCTGAAGACATGCGCTTCACCGCCGACGTCGTAGGACCGGATGCCCTCGAAGACGCCATATCCGTAGTGAAGGGAGTGGTTCCACAGAGAAATCTCATGGAGGGGTTCCGCGGCCAGACAGCCGTCAATCCAGCTGACCGTGCTCATGCGGCCGATTTGGGCGCGTGAATGGTGAAGCCCATGGGAACGGGTCCGAAGTCCTCCAGGACAGTCAGGTCGTAAGCCTCCGCAGCAGGCAGTGTCGTGATGCACGCGTCCACCAGCCCCTCACGGCATTGCTCTGCCGCCTTGGAATTGCTGGTGGACTCGGTGACAGTTAGACCGCGACCGTTGAGCAGGCTAAGTGGTGCCGGATGGCTGGCGGCCGTTCGAACTACCTCTTGCCCCCGCGACGCGAACAGCATGTTGAAGGTCGGCATGATGAACTGATCGACCAGGGTCAGGCGATCAAGGTTGTTGAAAACGATCTCGTGCAGCTTTGGATACACGACGCATCCGAGAAGAACCGCACCGTCCGGATCCTGCAGCAGCCTGTCCAACGCCTCTTCGAGCGTGCCATGGAGGACCGTCTTGGCAGACGAATGTCCCTTCGATCTAATCCACAGGTTCGCGGCCGCTTCGCAGTTGGTTCCTTCAGGCCCCAACGTATGCACGATCCGAATATCTGACGGTTTACTCTCAATTACTGACACAAGCTAATCCTTATCGAAGTAGTTTCATGGTGTTGAGACCGATCGAGAAGGGGCCCAGCCCATGAACCTTCGTCCAGATACTTGCGACGCCAAAATTCATCCCCCACGAGAAAAACTAGGTGATTTATGGCTCAATTTGAACGATTGTTAACTAAAATGACTTGAGTTTCTGCCGTGCCGACGTGCGGATGTCAGCTTCGGCTCGATTGCGTAGCCCGGCATTCCCTCTCGGAGATTTAGGGTTTCCGTAGACAGCACTCCATTGGAAAAGGTTCCTCATGAGGTTCATCGCGCGCTCCTGGCAAGGCCTCACAGCGAACCACCAACGGCGGCTAGTTGCCCGGTCGCTCCTGGAGATATTCGCCCTGCTCGTCCTATTCGTGGTGGTGATCTTCCCGATTCACGTAATTGCGCAGATCTTGATCTGCGCAATCTACGGAGCCGCAACCTTCGCGCTAGGTGCCCATTGGTCCAACGTCGCCAGCGATTGTTGTGACGACGTTGCTACCGAGGAACGACCCCGGCCGCAGGACTGAACGGATGTACTAGCTGGTATTCAGCGCTGATTTTGGCGCTTCGTTGAGCGTTCTCGGGCTTGATCAGCTGTTGCCGGCAGAGCTGTTCTGCCTCGCCGCTGTAGCCGACGTCGGCCTAGCTGTCCTCCGGCTCCTCTGTGCCATCGACAGGATTTCCGAGTGGCTCGACCAGCTCTCAGGGCTGTGACGCCGGTTCCCGGCCCTCCTGCCCGATCGCGGAGCGCAAGTTCGGCCCGGAATGCCTCCGAGGTCTCTTACCAGCGGAACGGGACCTTGCTGGGAATTACCGGGATGTTTTCGCGACCAACGCGTCGAAGGAGTTCACGTGCACCAGTGGCGGCCTCCTCGGGGTAAGGGGTCGGCCCACCGATGATCCCGGCAATCGGAAGCTCGTGGACCGGTTCCGGGCCCTTGCTTGGTTCGATCTTCGGGTCTGTTGGCAGGCAGAGTTCGACATAAGGGACGATTCCGTATCGGCTTGGGCGGTGCTTCACATAGATGAGGTCCGTGTAAAGGCCTGCCCCGCATACAACGCGCATCTCACGCTCATCCACGAATCCGGAATTTTTGAAGGTCTGGAGCTCGCCATAGATGTCGTACATGACATCAAGTTCATGCCGCTCGGCCTGTTGTCCGTTCGAGCGTGCGACGGCGGCTTTCTCGAGTTCCAAGAGCCTCCCCCAGGCGATCGCCTTTTGCTCCTCGGTGTCGTAGATGGCCTCCCGCCATGCGAACGATCCCAGCTCCCGGCGTGCGTTGTCGAAGACTTCCTGTTCGTCGTATGGGTCTTGAAAGCCGAGCTTGTCGACCATCTCCTTGGTCATGGCCGTCTGCCGCCGCATGGAGAGGGGTTTTGTGGTGTCGAGCCCGACGGCGAAACCGACTTCCGGCCCGGTGTAATTGCGCCACATTGTCAGGTTGTTGGGATCTTTGCATGCGCAGGTGACGAATGTCCTGTACCGGTCCTGGGCTGTTGCTGAACGCACCATTGAGCAGACGTCCGCCAGGATCCCGGGGGCCAGATAATGCTGATGCTGTTTGATGAGGCTTTTGAGCTGCTCCGCGCCTGTGCGAAGTTCGTGCTGGTCGTTCATGAACGCAGTCGAGCTGGCCCAGAGGACGTTTTCCTTGATGATCCCGGCCAGGCCAGCGGCATTCGTGTAGTGCCATACGGTGCTATCCTGCCAGCTCTTCGGTGAGAGCAGATCAGGGGATCCGTCCGGATCGGGATGAAGGGGGAATGGGCTCATGGGCCAAGAATAGGCCGAAATATACGGCCCTCGGCGGACCTGCAGATCTGTCTGGTCCCTGGTCCGGCTCGAACCGGCTGCCTCCCCTCCCAAGGCGGCAAAGCATCGCCGGCAAACCAGGCGGCGGGTCCTGTACTCAGTGGACTGAGGGGCCTTGTATTTCTCGGGCGGATATTGTGTGCTCCCGGACGGGCCATCTGCCGCGGACATGCTGTCGCACCCACGCCTCGCCCGCGCCGCTGCCGGTCGTTGTCTGTGGGTTTCGATGCACAAGCCGTCATCGTCAGGATTCCTCTGATGTACGAATCGCGGTTTCCACCACTACTTCGCTAGGTACTGCAAAAGTAATTCTAAGGAGTATTATTGCAGTAGTTAGGGAGGTGTTTGCTGTGGTCACTTCGACCGAGCTTGCGGATCTTGCCTCGGAGCAGTGGGGGATGGTCACAACAGCCCAAGCCCGCGTCCTTGGATTCAGTGCGCAGGACATGGCGCGGATGGCCAAGCAGGGCCGTCTGGAACGCCTCCGGCACGGTGTCTACCGTGCCGCCGGCGCGCCACCGACCCCCCAGGACAGGCTGCGGGCGGCGTGGCTTGCCCTCGACCCGGCACACACGGCCGCAGAACGACGCCGCGGTCCGGCGCCTGCCGTCGTCTCCCACCGGTCGGCTGCCGACGTCCAGGGCCTCGGGGACACCGCAGCCGACGAGCTGGAGTTCACTGTGCCGGCCAGGAAGCAGCCCCGCGACCCGGACGTAAGAATCCACTGCCGACACATGGATAGGGAAGACTGGATCCTCCTCGACGGGCTGCCCGTCGCCGCGCCTTCCAAGATCGTGGGTGACCTCGCAGCCGAGCACATGGACGGGGGTCACCTCGCCGGCATCATCAGGAATGCGATCATCCATGGAAACGTGGACGGCGCACGGCTGGCCGAGGTGCTGGCGCCTTACGCGCACCGCTATGGCGCCGTGGCCGGGGACGGTGAGGGAGCCCTTGTACTGCTTCTGGAGCAGGCGGACGTCCCCGAGGCCTTAGCCAGGCTCTATGCGCTCCCCTCCCACAAACAAGGATCCACGACGTGAGTGCTGTCAACGGTTCTTCGGAGTATGCGACCGCTGCGGCGTTCCGGCGGGCACTGGAAGACAGGCTCAAGGCCCGGTCTAAGGAGACCGGCCGCCCGCTGGAGGAACTCCGCCGGGAGTTCCTGTTCCAGCGCTTCCTCGCCTTGGTCTTTCAGTATCCCGGCTCGGCGTGGATCCTCAAGGGCGGAGCGGGACTGCTCATGCGACTGCCCGAGGCCCGGTTCTCCAAAGACCTCGACCTGTACCGCAGCGGAGGGCTCGACGCAGTATCGGCTATTGCGGAGCTCCGGGAACTTACTGCGCCACAGGATGGGGACTACCTAGAGTTCACCGTGGACGGCCCCATGACCACCGGCCAGGACAGCCTTTTAGCACAAGCCAAGGTCACAGCCTATGTCGGCAGCATGTACGGATCGTTCCCCATCGACCTGGCACTCGATCTGAAACTAGTGGCCACGCTGGAGACGGTCCGCCCGGACCCCGTGGTCAATGTACCCGGGCTTGGCCCCATCCCGGAGTTTATTCTCTACCCGCTGGCTGACCAGGTAGCTGACAAAGTGTGCGCGATGTATGAACTTCACGGGCGGCAGGAAGTTGTCTCCACCAGATACCGCGACCTCATCGATCTTGCCCTGATCATCACCACCCGAAACCTCGATGCCAAACACCTTCGATCGGCTCTCGACCTGGAACGCGAACGACGAAGGATGGAATTGCCCGCGAAGCTGGAGCAGCCGGGATCCAACTGGTCGGCAGGCTATGCTGCCATAGCCCGCAGAGAAAAGGCTGCACGGAAATTCCGTGACATCGCAACAGCCCTTGCCCTCGTCAGTGCCTGCCTCGACCCCATACTCTCCGGTGAGAGGGCAACCGGGAAGTGGGACCCCTCGGAGGGCTGGACTGACTGAGGCTTTGTCACTTGCAGTGCGGTCATGGCATCGGCCAGGCTGATTCTTCGGCCGGGGCGCAGCAGCTGCGCGGATTCCTTCGTGGTGAAGATAGAGCTTCAAACGTTGGGTGTCGGCGGAGCACGGGCCCGTGACCCAAAACGAAGCAAAAGTGTGGGGGCGGCACCAGTTAAGTCAACACAGATTCCGTTTCAGACGTCGAGGTCGTGGTTGCCGAACAAGGGGATTCGGCGCAGGTGTCTGGTCCTCCAGCGGGTCATCCGGTCTGGTCTCGAGCTGGGATCTGCTTTTTTGATGAGGTGTTCAAGACCGGCAAGGTCAAGGATGAACTCCTGCTCGTCCGAAAGGTAGGCCAAAGCACGGGATGAGGGTACGGTGACTTTCCAGACCTGCCCTCTCCTGTTTCCCTGTCGGGTACCGGCGAAGTGGTGGGCGATGGCCGGGTTGAGGGTCCAGGCGGTGCCGGCACGGTTTTCCTCGGTGGCGCCACGGTAGAGGGTCAGGGTGCCGGACGGCGGCTTGGCGGGCTTGCTGTTGTTCCGGAAGCCGAGGCAGCTGAACATGCTGATGACCAGTTCGGGGGCAATGCTGGTGCGGTCCTGCTGGTATCGCCAGGCCCAGTAGAGTTCGGCGCTGAGGAGGTTGGCGTCGGTGCGTCCGGCGGCGTGCAGCCCGGCGAGGACCTCGATCCGGTTGTCCCATTTGCAGAGTCGATCGAACCATTCGGGAGAGACCGGTTGTGGGGCGGTGAGTTCAAGGTGTGCCAGGGCGAGCATGCGCTGGTGCGGGCGGGTGACGCCCCAGTTGGACCTGTCAGGGTTGTGGTCCCACCAGCTCGCGGCCGCGGCGATTGATTCCGTGGTGGTCTCCTTGTCCGTCCCTGCCCTCCCGTGCAGGACGTCCCCGAGGTATGAAAGGGATTCCGACAGCACCGGGACACCCCGGTCACCATGGTGTTCCCTGCTGGCCCAGAGCCTGTGTCGGCCCTCGAAAATGAGGTCATCTTCATAGTGATACCTCACGGGCATCTCATGGCTGACCCAGCTTGAGGCCAGCAAGAATTCGGCTTCGGTGAGGGCCACCGGGACTTTCACGTCGATGACCGGCGTGTAGAGCGTACCGGCCTCGACGGGGATGCCGTGGATGGCGCGGTGGACGGCCTGGTAGACCCGTGACCAGTCGATGCTCTCAGTGACCTCCCGCGGCGAACGGTGGTCGGTGTGGTCGGGATCTTCGGTAATGAGCGGTGCTTCCGCCGACCACATCATCCAGGCCCACGGCCGATGGACAGAGAGAGTCCTGTATTGGCGATCTTCGGTGTTCATATCCCGGCCTGGGGCTACCGATCGTCAGCCACCTGCCAGGCTTCCACATTCTCAACTACAGGCCGATTGTCCTTGAAGTACTCAACGAACACGTACCCGGCCATAGGCAGCTTGTCGATGATCCTGCACGGGTACTTCACACCGTTCCCATCGGCAAGGTCAGAGGATAGTTGATGGTCTCTGCGTTCATTGCTGTACTCCTTAAACGATTCTTCGATTACGTATTGACACTTTCGAAACCTACAACGACGGTCGGACAAAACACCCGCGGCCCAACAAGATTCCGCCATGCCTGCGCCCTGGTACTTGCCTTGCCCGCAAGCTGGGCGATTCGAGTAATGCTGAGACCGAGAACCTAAGCGAGTTCTTCCTGTTTCAGGCCCGCGTCGGTGAGCTGCTGGCCAGCCAGGCCCGGATCACGCCCTTGATCTGCCAGGGATGTGTGGGCTTCTGAGGGGTCTCGGTGCTCATTTTCGTCCCTTTCTGGCCATGAGTTCGCCGTAGACGTTCCTGAGAGCTTCCCGGGCGGTGGGGGCTTTGTCGTTGGCGATTCTGGAGACGGCCTGTCGGGTCTGGCCGAGCTGGCGGGCGACTTCGGCCACGGATTCGTCGTGAGTGAGTTCTTTGATGGCCATCTGTCGCAGGTGCGCGGCATCGCTGCGGATGGAAACGGCCCGGGCCTCGATTTCACTGGCAAGGAGAGCCACACTGAGGGCGTCCAGGCCCGCCGCTTCCCAGTTTTCCCGCCGGTAGAGGTCGAGGTATGGCCAGGCGGGCAGGAGTTCAGCCAGCTGGTCAGGGGTGAACCCCGCGTTCTCCAGGCGTTCCGCGGCCTTTTGCCAGACCTCTCCCCTGCTGTGAAATCGGAGGACTTCTTCCCAAGTGGTCATGCGAACACCATAGATCGCAATACTGAGTTGCGCAATCCCGCGTTGCACAATGCAGAGTTGCTCCCGCCCTGAGGCGCTTTCCATGCCCGCCCAGTGGCCAGCTTCTGCCCTGTGCGTGGTGGCCTGGCGTGTGCGATTCGATCTCGACGAACCCCCGCAGTGGAAGATCACGGACCGGGCCATTTCACTATTCGGTCAGCTTCACGGGCATCTTCGATTCCGAGGCGTGTTTGTCCGCGATGACCAGGAGCCGGCGGATTCGTCCCGCGATGGTGTCTTTGCTCATGGGAGGATCAGCCAGCCTGCCCAGTTGGTCCAGGCTGGCCTGTTGATGGGCGAGCCGGAGTTCACCGGCGTGTTTGAGGGGCTCTGGAGCAGCGTCTCCCAGAATTTCCAGAGCCCTTTCGACTCGGGCACTGACAAGCAGCGCTGCTTGAACAGATCGCCGCAGATTGGATGCGCCGAAAGTCACGACGCGGTTTGCTCTACCTGCTTTGATTTCGTTGGTCCTGGGCTGTTCCTGCCACTTCGAGAGGCTCGTATCAGCACCCAGGCGGGTCAACAGCGCAACAATCGTGTCGTAGTCGCGGACCATCACCCGATCCACGCCGCGCACTTCGCGGGCTTTGGCCTCGATGCCCAGCCGACGGGCAGTGCCAACCAGGGCGAGCGCGCCCTCCGGGCCCGGGCAGGTGATCCCGAGCAACGGGAGCTTACCCGGCTCACTGAGCGAACCCTGTGCGAGGAAAGCTCCCCGCCACACAGCCTCGGCATCGGAGGATGAGCCGTTCACGACGGCCGGAGGCAGCCCCCGGACAGGCCTTCCACGGCTATCCAGCAGACCAGCCTGACGGGCCAGGACTTCGCTGCCGTGCACCATCCGGATAACATGGCGGCCACCGGGCTGGCCTCCACTGGCAGAAATCCTGAGGATCTCGCTCCGGTGACCGTAAAGATCAGCGATCGCAGCCTGCATGCGCAGGGCGATGGAAACTAGTTCGGCTTCTGCCTGGAGCATGAGCCGACCCGGAAGGATGTGCAGACCTCCGGCGAAACGCAGGAATGTCGAGACTTCGGCCTTCCTGGCCGAAGAACTCTTGATCTGCACCCGCGAAAGCTCTGCCTTGACCAACATGGTCAACCCCATCACACGCCCCTCACCATTCCGTAGACCGTCCGCAGCCGACCCGGTGCGCCGGACGCATTGACCTGGCCGGATTCCGCCTCGATGTCACACCCCACACCGAATGCCCTGTGGAGAGGGATGTGGTTCGACGCTCCAGGCCGGGAAACGACTGACACGTACAACATCGACGATGCTCATACTTCCGTTGGTCCTCGACTGCCCTGGTTCCGGCCTAGCAGCCTCTGCCACCACGAGAGCCGTGCCGTGGTGTCATCTTCCTGGGCTGTATCCCATAGGTGCATATAGCGCAGGACATCCTCTGTCAGGAGGCCTAGTTTCTGACCGATATTGGCGGCGAGGTCTTCCTCTGTCTCTATAGGTGTGATTCCGCTGATCCAGATGTCAGGATCGTCGTCGCCGGAGGTTGTGTCTGCCCAGATAGTGGCAAAGTAGGTCTGCATCGGTTCGTCATAGCCCCAGATGCTTTGATTCGTGTATCCGGGAATCGCCAGGACGTTACGCATATTTGTTGTCATGCTTCGTTCTCCTGCTGCCCGTGGTTCCTTTTGTAGGTGTCGATATTGGCACCAAGCCCGGCAAGGTCTGTGAATCCGGACGTCATGCCCCGGGTGGGGCGCGTTGAGAAGCTGAAGTCGTTGCCAGAATCGGTGCGCCGGATGGCAACGGACAACGGCATGCCGTCGAGTGTCGTCCAGAGGGTCGTCCCGGAATTCGTGCTGGCGCGGATTTTGTCTTCCTCTTCGGTGAAGGTGACGTCCGCCCATTCTTGTGGGTTAAGTTGCCAGTGGATGGAAGCGATGACTCGGTGGTCGGTGGGGATGCCCAACTGTCCGGCAAGGGCGGCGCTGGCTGAGGGAGCAAGGTCTTCCAGCCGGTGCTGCATGAACCGGGCACGTAGCTCCTCCTGTTTCGAGGCACGGACGGTTTCTGCATGACGTCGCTTTTCTTCCGCTTGGTCGTGTGCGGCGACGGCGAGTGATGCCAGGCTGTCGTGTTCCTCAAGGAGGTCAAGCCCGCGCTTGCGGTTCTCGATGGGCGGCGGCACAAAATTGTTGTGGTGAGTCATCATGATTCCTTCTTCTCTCTGCGGTATTCGGTCGGGGTAGGGAAGCGACGGCGACGTTCGGTGTTTATATTCCCGGGAGGGCGATGGCGACGGCGGCTCCAAGGATCAGGAAGGGGCCGAAGGCGATAGAGTCTTTGATGGTGAGACGGCGGATGAGAATGAGGATGATCCCGGCCAGGGCGGCTGAGACGAACGCGACCAGGATGGCCCTTAGGAAGATTTCCGGGGTTCCGGGTGCCGCGTACCCGAGGAGCATGCCCAGCCAGCCGGCGAGCTTCACATCGCCGTAACCGAGGTGCCCGCGGGGACCGATCATTCCGTAGAGGTAGAACGCCATCCACATGCCGGTGCAGCCGAGGAGCGCCCACAAAGCCCGGTCCCACTCCCCCGTCATCGCTGTGCAGAGAAGCAGCGCGGCGGCGGTGGCTGGGTAGGCGGGCAGGAGAAGACGGTTGGGGAGCCGCTTCGTCCGGGCGTCGACCAGGGCCAGGACAAGGCCCAGGCCGGCGGCCGCCGCGTAGACGAGGAATCCCAGGACATGCCCGGCCCCTGGTACGTCCCCGGGGACGAGGCCGGCCATTGCGGCGAGGTTTGCCATGGATTCCTTTCCAGGTCTGTGATGGTCCAGGGAATGACCCGTCCCGGTGGTATGTCCCCGCAGGGCCGGGTCATCCTCAGCGGATGATTGTCTGGATCTCGCCGATCCGGATCTGCGTCGATGAACTGGTCTGGAGCGGGATCTGCCCGGATTGCCCTCCGCCGTTCCAGTCGACCACCCACTGTGTGGTGGCCGTGATCGTGTAGGAATCATTGGGTTGTCCTGCGGATTGCTTGCTGTACCGGTAGCCGCAGTCCGGGGAGGAGTTCACGGTCCCGTCCCAGGGGGTGCCGGTACCGGGGCAGTTCACTATTTGGCCATCGCCCATGTTCCAGGAGGTTCCTGCGGCTTTCGCGGTGGCCGTGATTGTCACACCGCCCAGGGTCGCGCTCTTCGTGTACGGGCCGGTGGTCAACGGCTGCGGGTTCTTCGCCCACATCCACACCGGGAGCCCTACACTGCCGGCATAGCCGGGCTTGTCGTAGGGCACGATGCCTATCTCGATGCCCTTCAACTGGAATGACTTGATGAGGGCAGCGGCAGCCTGCGCAGGAGTGAGCTTGTTGACCCCCGGAGGGGGCGTGCCGAGCCAGCGAGAAGGGATCGTGCAGACACCAGGACGCTCAAAAGTGATGCTTCCCGGGTTGCCCGGTTGGGGGGCTCCGATGACACAGGCGCTTGACCAGCATTCGTACCAGGCACCGGAGGACGCGCTCTCACCGGCAGGCGGATCCTTCTGGGGGTCGGAGAGCTTCCAGTAGCAGCTTGCTCCCGGGTCCCAGCTGAATCCGTCCTTCTGACATGGGATGTCCCTGTCGCCGTCCTTGCACGTCGTCGGCCCGGGTGTGAGGCCTGATACCGGATCCGCGCTGACGCTGCCAGTACTGCCGCCTCCCCCGCCAGTTCCGGGCTTCTGGATTTCGATCGAGCAAACACCTCTGTTGTCACAGGTGGTGCCGTCGGCGCTGGCCGGTAGAACCGCCAGGAATGAACCAAACAGGGCTGCAACTGCTGCCATGAGCAGGACCCTGCCCAACCTCAACATGGCTTGACTTCTTTCGGGTCGGTGACACTGTCGACGCGCCAGGCGCCTTGGTTGACGTCGTAGATGACCGAAACATCCAGGGTTGTCCGGAGGATGTCCGGCCGGCGGTCAGGGGTTCCGTCGGGCTTGTACCAATGGATGTCGTTGACGTCGTTGCAGACCTTCATGCCCACGTTTCCGTTGAGGACCTCGATCTGGCCCTTCAGGTCGGAGGTGTAGGCCGAAATCATGGTGACCTTCCGGTTGCCGGTGGCCGTAAATTGGGCCTTAGCCACGGCCTCTGCATGGACTTTTGTATCCGCGTAGGCGGCGTTGACTGCCAAGGCTTTGATCCGGTCCGGGTTCGCGCCCTTTTCCTTCATGATCTGATCGTCCAGAGCCCAGTAGGCCTGGACTACGTCCCAGGCGGCAGCTTTCGCTTCTTCAGGGGTGGCGGGTTTGGAGACTTCCGCTCCCGGGGTGGGTGTGGCGGATGGGCTGGCTGTGCCTGAACCGGTCTGGCTGGAGCTGACGGGTCCTGGTTTGGGGGCCGGCTGGGTGCAGGCGGTTACGGCCAGCACGGTAAGCAGTATCGCCGTGGTCAGGGCTTTCTTTGTATGTGTCATCGTTTCGTTCCTCGTCCTCAGGTCAGGTCCATTGCGGCCATGAGTTCCATGGTTTCGGGCTCGGGCGCGGCTTCCTCATCTTTTTTCGTCAGGCGTCCTTGGAACGTATTCATGAGTTCGGCTGCCCGTTCCCGGTCCCCGGTCACTGCGGCCACGCGAAGTGCTTTCCGGTGAAGGTCCTCGTTGAACGGCTCGGCCCTGATGCCGGCATCGGCGGCCAGCGCCGCCGTGGCGAAGTCACCGGTTCCGAAGGCACGCTCCCAGAGAATGGTGGCCGCATCGGCGATCGCCACGGTCATTTCTCCCCGGAGCACCAAGGCCCAGCCCAAGCCCCGGCCGGCCGCGGGCAAAGGCTCGCCGCGCACCAGTTTCATGGCTTGTGTCAGGCGTTTCGTGGAGACTTTCTCGGGGTGGTCGGTGACCAGGGCTTTCCAGTGGTGCCAGGTCGTGAGGACTTCCGGGTGGAGTCCGTAGATACCCACACTGGGGAGCACGTAGGGGAACCATTCGGTGTCCGGGTTTTTCTTCCCGATCAGGCGGCGTGCACGTGAGCAGGCGGAATTACGCGTCTGCAGTCCGTCTTCGGGGTTGGTTCCTGGCCACATGGCCTTGTGGAAATCCTCGTATCCCACGTGGGGGTGGAATGCCAGGTAGGTGAGGATCTCGTATGAGCGGCCCAGGTGCGAGCCTCCCCCCGAGGCGGTGGTGGGCCGCAGGCCTGCCGCGTTGAGCAGTTTCACCGGGCCCAGCACATCCAGGACCGGGGCGTCCTTGTTGAACGCAGCCAACGGGTCTTCATCGTCCTCAGGCCCGGGCTCCTGGTTGCCTGGAACCGGGGCGAGGGTGGAGATGTCATCCGGCACGGCCGGGATCACCTGTTCGACGGGGACCGGCGGCAGGTCAGCGGTGCGCATGACCCCGATCAGGTGCCGGTATTCCTCATCGGAGATGAGTTGGGGAACGAGCCGTATCCCGTCGGGGGCCAGTACCGCGTTGTCCTTGTCGGTCAGCTGCAGGTCCCATGGTCCATGGATGGCGGAACTTGATACGGACGCTATGCCGACCCGGGGCACTTGCTCGATGAGGCGGGCGAGCCGTGCACGGGTCTCTTCGCCTGGTTCCTGGGCAAGGATGACCACTTCCGGTATCCAGTTATCGGAGTATGTCCCCCTGGACCGGGCTTCGGCGAGATCAGCGGCGCCGATCGCGGCCAGGAGCTTGTCGAGCTGACGTGCCCTCCCTTCGAGGTCTTCGATCAGGTCTTCCAGGGTGTCGAGGTGCCGGATCCGCCCGGTGTCCATGACGTCGGGGAGGTCCTGGTCGCAGCCGATCATGGTCACCTGCAGGTCATCGGCCCAGGGGCTGACGGCCAATTCCACGGCCATGGCCATCATCGCTCCCCTGGCCAGTTCAGACGGGCCGCTGATGGTCATCGCAGCGATGGACTCCAGATCGGAGAGCAGCAGCCCGCCGTTGCGGTCCCTGCCAAGGGTCACCAGGGCGGGGAATGGTGCTGAGTGCGGGGCGATGACCTCGGGGACTTCCTCGAGTGAGACTTTCCAGGCGGTGTTGTCCGGGGCGATGGAGACGAACGGTGCCGGCAGCTCTGATGTTTCGTTGAGGTAGAGCTCAAGGGAAGCATCGGTCAGGCGGGCGGCAAACAGGCTGGGGAGCTTGCGTTCGGTCTGGGCTGCCCAGGACGCAAGCCATCTCAGGGCTTTGTCGACGCCTTGGCGGGGATCGGTGTCTCCGACGACGGCGACGAGCTCCTGCTCGGTGACGAATTCCTCGGCGGCGGGTACGGGGATAGTCTCGCCCCGCTTACGGCCCCGGGCCTGACGGAACCGTTTGACGGCGAGGACTCCCAGAAGACCAGCAGCCAGCACACCCAGGATCCCGCCGCTGGTGGCGAGAAGGTTCTGCTCCTCGGCAGGCGCTTGTTCCTCGGCCGCCGCTGAAGACGGGGCCGGGGAAGGGGCAGCTTCTGCTGATGCTGATGATGTTGCTGCTGGCGCCGGCTGATCCGCGGCCGCGGACGGAGCCGGCGTTGCTGTGGTGGTGAAGCTGGGGTCAGCCGATGCCGATGGTGTCTCAGGTGCAGGCTGCGCGGGTACCGCCGTGGGGGCTTCTGCGGAGGACGGCATGACCGGCGCGGCAGGGGCTGCTTCCGCGACTGCAGGGGCTCCTTGGACTGGTGCGGGTGCAGGTGCTGAAGCCGGTGGAGGCACGGGCGAAGCCGCGGTGCCAGGGATTGTGAGCTGCCAGCCTGTCCGGATCAGGGAGGGGTCGGCGAGGTGGCCGCCGTCGGCCTGTGTGGTTCCCTGGTTGGCGGCGAAGATCTCCGGCCAGCGTTCGGCGTCCCCCAGGTGGGTGGCCGCGATGCTGGAGAGGGTGTCTCCTTCTGCCACGGTGACCATGTGGCCGCTGACCGCTTTTGGTGCCTCCGGGAGCTGGAGTTTCCAGCCTGGTTGGATGTGTCCGTCAGCGGAGAGGGACATACCATCGGGTTGCGGGGAGCCCAGGTTCAGGGTGAGGATTTCGCCCCAGCGGGCACCGTCCCCCAGATGGGTTTCGGCCAGGCCCCAGAGAGTGTCGCCTGGCTTGACGGTCACGCCCGGCGCCGTGGTGGCTTTTTGTTGGGCGGCAACGTCGTCGGCCGCCTCTACCGCCGTAGTTGTCGCAGTGGTGCCGGCGTGGAGGCTTGCGGAGATCGTGGTGGGCGCGGCAGTCGTCGGGGATGACGACGGGGCGGCCATGGCGGTGGTGGCCATGGTGCCGGCTCCGACCATGGTGATGATGGAGCCGATGAGCACCGCGGCGAGCTGGCGTTGGATGCCGATGGCGGGGATCCTGCCGACGGGCTTTTGGCGGATAAGTGCCAGGGTTTCCAGGGCCAGGCTCCAGATGAGGCTGGCCCATAGCACCCACCCGATGAGGGGAAGGAGGGTCCCGGCGAGGATCCGGCCGCCGAAGTCGGGAAGCCCGTACCGGATGGTGTCGCCGAGGGAGGACAGACCGGCGAGGATGCCGCCGGAGGACTGGAGAAGCAGGGCCGGCACGACGACGACGATCGCGATGACGGCCAGGAGTGCGAGGAGGCCTTTGAGTATGCGCATGATGGTATGTCCCTTCTTAGCCGCCGACCCTCTGCTCCGGGGAAGCAGAGGCGGTGCCTTGTACGGTGACGGGTCCTGGGTAGAGGGTGGTTGGTGCGGAGATGGTGGTGGTGACGGTAACGCGGTTCCCGGCAACGGTCAGGGTCCCGGTGGCGCCTTCGGCGGCGAGGTAGGTCTGGGCTGCCCGGTATGCACGGGAGGGGTCGACGGCAGCTCCCTGGCCCGTTACGGTGCCCGCGTCTATCTGGTCGGCACCGATGCGGGCTGCTTCCCCGGCGAGATGGTGGGCTCTTTCCTGGGCGTTGATAACCTGGCGGCCGTCGACGACGAGGAAAACGGCAAACAGGGCAGCTGTGGTCAGCAGTAGTGTCACCAGGACGGAGTTGCCGTTTTCGCGGGCGCTCAGGCTTCGTGCTCTCAGGCGTTTCATTATCTCTCCCGGTAGGCGTCGATGGCGCTGGACGCTGTCTTGGTCACGGTCCTGGATCCGGGCATGCCGGGGAGGAACAGGTCGGAGAAGGAAACGTCGCAGGAGACGGTGACTTTCACGAATCCTGTTGATCCAAGGGGGCTTTGGAATCCGGAGCTGTCCACGATGGATCGCAGGGAGGTGCACTGGAGTTTCTGGGCGGCGGCCCAGACCTGGACCGATTGGTTGGCCGTGGCGATTCCTGAGATCTGGTCCCGTTGGAGGGATGCGTCGCGCGCAGCTGCCTGGGCGACCTGTTCGACGTTTGAGGTGGTGTCCGTCCAGCGGATCGCGGCGATGACTCCGCAGATGAGCAGGACCCAGAACGTTGCGATGACCACGGTGCCGACCGTTTCCGAGCCGCGCTCCCCTGTTTCGTTTCTCCGGAGCTTTGCTGGGTTCTTCATCGCGGCACCCACCGTTCGACGGGCGCGGTGACTTCTTCGCGGACGAGCAGGCCTCCTGGTTGCCATGGGAGGAAGGACCACACGGTTCCGGTCACTGTGGCGGTGGCCGTCGTCGCGGTCCTTCCGGTGCTGATGTTCGCGCCACGCAGCAGGGAGGTCGATGAGTCCAGGAACCCGGCCCCTGCCGCCTGCCCGGCCTCCGGGGTTCCGCCCTGGCGCCTGGTCTCCGATACGGCAGTGACGGCGGCCTGGTGGGCCAGGCCCTGGGCGTGCGCGTAGAGGCAGTATTGGAAGATGCCCAGGAACACGGCGAAGGTCGCGGTGACGGTGAACACCGCCTCCACTATCGTGGTGCCGGCTTCCCGGCGTGGATCCTTCGTCGGGCGCATCGGCCTATTTGGGGATCTTGTTGAACCAGCCGGTGACGAGAGCTGTCAGCTGCGGGCCGAAGACCGTCACAATGAGAATCACCACGAGAGCGGCGAGGATGATCCATTCGAGGACTTCCAGGCCTGCCTCCCCGGTGCGCCCGTAGCGCTTTCTGTGGAGTTCGACGAGTCGCTCCGCGAGAGACCTCACGGCCGTGGTGATCGTTGCTGCAAGAGTTGCCAGTAATGCGTTCATTTCACTTCCCCAATTCAGTGGATTATATGGTACTTGCTAGGAGTAGGGCCTCAGAGCCGATATTGGAAAGTCACATCGAAAAAAGCCTTGAGACGGCCGGGGTGATGAGGATTGCCAGGAACGAACCGCCCATGAGAAGCAACGGCCAGGTCATGTTGGTGCTTTTTCTGTTGGCGCCGGTTTTCTGATCGGTCAGCTGGGCCACTCTGAGGGCTTTTCCCCGTGCTTTGAGGGTGGCGTAGATGGTGACTTCCTGTTCTCCGGCTAGACGCATGATGTCGGCGATCTCCGCGAGTTCGGGAACGGTGATCGAGTCGGCCAGCCGTTTCAGGCCGTCCCAGCTTTGTTGGCCGGAGAGCTGGGCACGGTTGAGTTCCTGGCGGATCCGCACGAACACCCATGAGCGGCCGACGCCCGCGGCGGTGAGCAGGGCTTCTGAGACGTGCCGTCCGGCGTAGCCTTCCATGGCGACCAGCTCGGCGTAGGTTCCGATCGCCCGGCGGAAGTCTTCGCGGGCTGAGGTCGCTTTTGATCGGACCAGTATGTCGGGCAGGAGCCACGCACCGAAGGCCAGGGGCAGGACCATGACGATCGAGGTGGAGAACTGGCCTTGGACCAGGTTGCCGACCCCTACTATGGTGAAGGCCGCCAGGACGGCCGCGGCGTAGATTCCTTTCCGTGCCAGGTGGGCGTGCAGTGAAAGACCGAGGACGGAGAGGTCCTTGTCGGGGGCCCGCATGAAGCCGGCGAACCCGATCCGGCGTTCGATCCAGGCACCGAACTCGGCGTGCCTTCCTGGCCGGTCCGCAGTGATCGTTTCGTCGGCTGCGGCCGCTCCGAGCCTGTCGAAGGCGGCCTGGAGTTTGGGAGTGCTGGGCAGGAATTCCCTGAGTACCAGCGCCAGACCCGCACCGATGACCGCTCCGGCGAGGATTGCCGTTGTCCACATGGTCCTAGCCCTTTCTCTCGTCGGTGGCCTTGAGGATCCTCACCGGCTGGCGGGACTGGCCCATGCGGCGCATGAGCCAGATCCCCATGACGAACGTGAAGATGAACACGACCAGCAGCAGCTGCATGGCCGGGTCCGAGTAGGCGGACATGTATGAGGAATTCAGGAACAGGAGGATGATCGCGCCGGTGGCAACGAATGAGATCAGGCGTGCAGCGTGGCGGGGGGTCTCCCGGTCTGCCTCGACTTCGCGGCGTGCTTTGATGTCCTCACTGACCGCGTCGGCAAGTGCCTCCAGGGACTCGGCGAGGGAACCTGTGCGTTGCTCCGCGGTCAGCTTCAGGTAGGCCACAAGCATGTCCGCGGTGGGGTCGTCGAGGTCGTCAGCGAAGCGTTGGAGAGCGGATTGGGTGTCCCAGCCGGCGTTCAGTCGAGCAACAAGCAGCCGCACATGGGGTTCGATCTGCGGAGGTGCCGAGGTGAGCGAGAAGCGGATCGCGTTCTCCAGGTCCTGGCCTGTGGTGGTGAGTCCGCTCAGGCTGCGCGCCCAGACCTGCAGGGCGTCCAGGCGGGGGATGATCGCCGCATCGGGGGACTTGGCGAAGAGCCAGTAGGCGAAGATCGCCAAAGCGGGGACGGCCACGATGAGGATCCTTGCGCCGCTGCTCATGCCGGTGTAGAGCCCCAGGACGATACTGGCGGCCAGCATGACCCGCTGGTTCCGGGACATCCCTTTGTACCAGGCCCTGAGCCGGAGCACCCGGGCAGGGGCGGGCCGGGCAGGCCGGTCAGGGGCAGGCTGGAAGGCCAGTATGAGGACGATGATGCCGATCAGGGCAATACCTGCTGCCAGGGAGGCGAGGAAGGCGGTCATAGCGGTCCTCCCCGGAGCCATTCGTGCTGGTTGAAGCCGTGTTCGAGGAGTCGTTCGGCGTTCCGGTCTGAGAGATGCAGGCCGGTGGGAGTCGCCTGGTATGTCGCTCCTGCGGCGAAGATTTTCTTGTGAACCGGCCAGCGGCGTCCTTCTTTTTCGCCCATGGTGACTTCGCTGATTTCGGCTACGATACGGCGGCGTTTGCCGGTGGCGGGGTCATACCGGTTCACCACGTACACGACGATGTCGAGGTTGTCTCCGACTTCCTCGTAGGCGATGGCCGGATCGGTGCCGGGCTGGGCTTTCATGTAGAGCTTGGCCATGCGGTGGATCGTGGAGTCGGCTCCTTCGGCGTGGATGGTGGAGAGCGAGCCGGTGCCTGCGCGGGATGCTTCGAACATGGGCAGGATCTCCTTGGACCGGACCTCCCCGACGAGGATGCGGCGCACCGAGTGACGCAGCGACTGGTACACGAGATCAGCCAGACCGATGTCCCCCTGCCGGGTGCCGTCGATCCGGAAGGCCCCGGCACCCTCGACGGATTGCCAGGGCAGGACAAGATAGTGCCGGTTGTCCATCAGGTCCAGGTGCAGTTCGCGGACGTCTTCAATGGTGGCGATGGGCTCATCAGGGGGCAGTACGTTGCACAGCGCCCGGAGAAATGTGGTTTTGCCGGCCGCCGGCAGCCCTGCGATGGTGATGTTCAGCCCGGCCTTGTTGGCCGCTGTGAGAAAAGCATTGATTGCCTCGGTCGTGGTCCCGGCCTCCCGAAGGGTTTCCATGTCGATATCGATCAGGTTGTGCTTGCGGATGGTGATCGAGACATTCTTGTCGAGCGGCGGCATGACCGCAGCCAGACGCTCACCTCCGGGCAGGGTCATGTTCATCATCGGGGACGAGGATGAAATCGTGCGTGCCCCGTTCGTGTTGGCCTGCCCGTACCGCTGCAGCATCCTCTCAAGTTCCCCGTTGGAATCAGCCAAGGCATCGTCAATCCGCTCGAGAGTGCCGTCCGTGCGGCGCAGCCAGATGTTGGCCGGGCCGTTGATGATGATGTCTTCCACGCCCTGGCGGTCCAGCAGCAATTGCAGCCGTCCAAGCCGGAACTGGGAGATGAAGACACCTTCCCTGAGCAGTTCCTGGTACTCGTCGTCCCAGTCAGCAGTTCCGGCATTGAACTGGGCGCGGGTCTGGTCTGCGACTTCCTTGGAGATCAAGGCCCTCCCCCGCTGCTCGAGTTCCGCCCGCCCCGCAGCGTCGAGGATGGATGCGCTGTCCTCCGTGATCAGCCGGGACATACCGGCCTCGGGAGTGGCTCCTGAGAGTTTGTCGGCCACCAGCGACTGGATGAGCGCCACGTGGTCCCAGTTCAACCGCGTCCAGCGCATATCCTGTCGACGCTTCTGCTCGGACAGGTAGGCCAGGTATTGCTCGCGGGGGGAATGCTTCCAGGTGGTTCGTGGTGGTTCGAGGACCGTTGCCTGCCGGCGTCCCCTGGCAGCCTCCCGCGGGGGTGCCGCCGGCGAGGGGACATCCCCTCCGGCGGCAGTGAGGAAGTGACGGTTGCGGACGACCGCCTGGTCATCTTCGAGGGCATCCGGTGAGAACAGCGGAAGCCCGGCCAGATTGAGCGGGTCTGCGGACGGAGAGTTGTTCACGCGTTGCTCCCTTCGATGGATCCGAGCTCACTGCGCCGTGTGGCGACTGCTTCACGGATGGTTGTGCCCAGGGCAGCGATCGACCGCTCGTACTGGCGGCGTGACAGCGGCCGGGCTGCCTTCTGTGTTCCGTGGCTGTATGCGGCCGCCCCGGCGGGGTCCCAGGGGATCGTGCCCCAGGTCGTGGTGTTGAGCGCAGACCGGACTTCCCTGGCTGAGTAGCCCTGGATCGCTGCCGGATGCTGCCGAAGAACAACACCCAGCCTTGCCGCGTCCGAGCCGGTGCTGAGGGCTTCCCGCAACTCGGGAAGGCGTGTGCGCATGCTGTAGAGGCCTGGCAGGTCTGCGGCGGCGAACACCGCAACCGTGTCTGCTCTGGTGAGCAGCGCCGTCCGAGGATCGGAAGGACCGAACCTTCCCAGATCGGCCAGGACATCGACGCCGGCTTCTTCGAGCCTGACAAAGAGGTCCGTGAGTGCTCCCCAGGAAGATGCGGCGCTTTGGGCGGGCCCGGGGCCGGTGAACCCCGGGATGATCCGGTGTTCGGAGTCCCCTCCCAGCCGGAGTGCATGGGTAAGGACGGCTTCCTCGGTCAGCTCGCCGTTCCGGTGCAGGGCCGCGAGGTCGAGTACCCCGAATCTCTGGGGTTGTTCGCCTTTGAAGAGGCCGGGCAGGACTGAGCTTGCGTGGCTGGTGTCGGCTTCCACGAGGATGACCGGGCGCGGCCACTGCTGCGCCAGGGCGATCGCCGCGGTTGTGCACCCGGGAGCGTCACTGAGGGAAAGCGCGGCGACGAGCATCAGTTGCCCTTCCCGCCGGTCGGTGAGTCAACGACGAGCACGGCGACACCGCGGGCAGCCCGTGCGGCGGCCTCTGAGGCGATCCCTTCCTTGACCACGATGTCGACGATGGTCGACTGGGTGGTGGGATCGGTGCGGACGGCCAGGACCTTGCCGGGAATGTCCTGGCCACGGGTCGTGTTGGTTCCCTGGGCGTTGGCACCGGAATCGATGATCCGTACCGCGTCGCCGGCTGCAAATGGCCGCGCCGGCGTGTGTTCCGGCTTCAACGAGACCCCGACGATGCTCTCCCCGGTGGCAGGTGTCAGGGAACCGGTGATGCTCCGGGGGGTGATGAGGGAACCTTGCGGCAGGTCGGTCGCTGCGACTTTGTCTGCAAGGTCCTTGGCTTGGTCTGCGCGGTATGCGTCAGTTTGCTGGCCTGCAGCAATTTCGATGTTGGTTACCTGCAGTCCGGACGCTCCGGAGAGCTTCTGCCCTGCTTTGATGTCCGCGGAGGTAACCAACACCGAGACGGTGCTGCCGGCACTGTTGACCAGGTTGAAGGTGGCGCTGGCACCAATGACCACCAGCAGGGCCCCGGCGATCAGCCAGATCGTCCGGACGCGGCGTTTGACCGGGGGGTGCTGATCCCCCGCCGGTTTCTTCTTGTCCCGCGGTTCCCTCGAGGGGGCCGTCCCCCGTAGCCTCTCGGTGATGGTCATTGGATAAGTCCTCCTAGTTGGTGGCGGGTTCGTCCCGTACCCAGTGCTCCACGGCGACGTTGATCAGGTCATTGCGGCTTTTGGCCCCCAGATCGTCCTTGAGGGTGTCGAGAACGTCGAGGTTCGATTGGATGAGTTTCATTGATTCCGAGGCGTCCCGCAGCTGATCTTCAGCGTCACGGCGGCTGGATGCGGGCATTTGGAACAGCTGCACCTTTCGCTCCGGATGGACGCCGCCGAGGAGCCGCGGCAGTTCCGGGTAGCTGTCCTCGATGGCGGTCATGAGCGCAACAGGACGGGTAAGGCGTAGACGTTTGGCCTTGGCGCGGAATTTGCTCCGGGTCTGATCGGTGAAGAACACGGTCAGGGTCTTCGGTGCCGTGGGCTTGGCGCTGGAGTGTTCCTCCGCGGTGTCTTCCCTTGCCGGGGACATACCGCCGGGGACCAGTTGGGTCACCTGTGCAGGGACCTGTTGCGGGGGGCTCTCCCCCGCGGGGGCGGATACGGTCTCCGGCTTCGTCCCGGGTGTCGGGGGTTCCTCGACCCGGTTCGGGCGTTTCATCCTCTGGAACACGGGGTTCTGGGCGGGCAGGTTTTTGGGTGCGGCCATCTCAGCTCACCGCTTCCTGGGTCCGGGCCTCGACGGCGAGCTGTTCGAATCTGCGGACAAGTTCTTCGGCGACGGCGAGGTACTCCAGATACAGCTTGTCCAGCGCCTGGTGCTCGCGGCCTTCCTCTTCGCCGTATTGCGCCAGGCGGGAAACCTCGATGGCGGTACGTCCCTTGTCGCGCATGGTGTTGGCCGCTTTTTGGACGTGGCGGATGACTGTCGTGAAGGCAGGTGCGGCGTCGCCGAGGAGGGCCTGGAGCCACTGACGTGCTTCGTCCTTGATGGCCGTTGCGTTGCCGTCGACGTCGGTGACGACGGCGCCGAGGATCTCGATGTACGGGTTCAGGTGAATGACGGCTGCGATCAGTTGGGCAGCGTCGTTCAGTCCTTCCAGGGATCCGCGGTCTGACTTGGTGACGAAGAGCAGCCACCTGCAGGCGAGATAAATCTCCTGTTGCAGGAGCGAGTCACCCGGGGGGGTATCGAGGAGGACAAAGTCGTACCGGGGGGCGATCTCTGCCAGTGCCTTGCGGAGCACTCCCCTGCCGCTGTCACCACCGACGCTCATGTGTGAAAGGGAGGCGAGGTACGAGGGAACCTTCTTCACCTCTTTGCCGCCGGGGACGACGTCCAGGTTCGGGCGGACGTTGATGATCGGTTGGAGGGGTGCGCCTGTGACGATGGCATTGAGGATGCTGGCGCCGTCGTCCCCCAGTCCTTTGTCCCGGAAGCCGAGGTCCAGGCCGATGTGGCCGTTCGGGTCAAGGTCCACTACCAGGACCTTGAGTCCGAACATGGCCAGGATGGTTGCGACGTTCGCGGTCACACTTGTTTTGAGGACGCCGCCCTTGTTGTTTGCGACGGCAATGATGCGGTCTTCGTCGAGGCTCATCGGTCCTCCCCCGCAAGACGCATGTCAGTTGTGTCTGCCACTCCAGCCGTGAGGCCGGTTGCAGTGGTGATTAGTTCCGTAGCGTGATTTTCAGTGAGACTGCCCGCGAACCTGCCGCCATTGGAAGTGACGACCCCGATTCCGCCCGGGCCTGTAATCAGACTCATGGTTTCTCCCTTGTATTACCCCTGTTGACCCCCACTACTGACACGAGTGCACCAGTAGTCGCTCCTAGGGTAACCCTATGCAAGAAATAAATCAACCACATGTAGATCAGTAGGTATCTACGTGGTTAACACTAAGGAATGTCGTGCCGCAGACAGGCGGCAGGAAAGATGTATTTCTGCACCTAAGACATAAGTATTCATGGCATGTAGCCGTAAATTGACACTAAAAGAAACAATAATTTTGACAACAAGTATTGGCCTAGGTAAGACGTGTGAAAGCCCTAGGTTGCATGCATGTTGTTACGTAATGGGGACAGGCGTTAGTAGAGCGGTAATTGCCAGGCGATGACCGAAGGAACCGTGGGGTATCCCACGGTGGCCGGTGGCAGGTGGTGTGAGTGGAACCTCCCGGCCTTGGACGCGTCACGGGCGCCGGTGGAAAGGGATCCTCGCGGGCAAGGAGGGGTTGGGATTGGCCGAGTAAGTGAGGGGGAGCGTTCAGGACCAGCGTCCCCATGCCTGGATGTGATTCTGAACTGCCAGCTTGAGGTCCTGGCGTGCTCGCGTCGTGTGATTTGCGATGGTGCGGATGCTGACCCCGTCCTCGTCGGCGACAGCCTGGAGGGTCCTGCCGCCCAGGTGCAGGCGGGCGAGCAGCCCTACATGGTAGGAGGTCAATGCCTGGGTGTCGGCTGCCCAGGCCAGGAGCTCCACAAGTTCCTCTGAGGGGCTCGGTGCGTTCGTCTGAGCCCCTGAAGCGAGGGCAGCGAGGGCTTGGTCGTCCGACGGGATTTCGTCCATGGCAGCGCGCTCGGAGCGGCTCAACCGGTTGAGCTCATGGAGGGTGTTCAGTGCCAGCGAGGAGAAGATCTTGTTTTCCGAACCGGGGGAGCGGTACTGGATGGCGCTGTGCATGGCGGTGAGGACTATCGCGTCCCGGGTGAAGTTGTCGGTGCCTTGGAGGATACGGGCACTGGAGACCCGCCAGGCGATGCGCTGATGCATCAGGACAAAGACAGCGAGTTCGCAGAACAGTTCAGTCCGGGCAAGACGGAGCAGAGCGGCGAGGACGGTGTTTCGCTCGGTCACGCTGAGGGTGTTGTAGGTAGTCGGCAGATCGGCGGGGGAGTGGTGCTTCAGGCACTCATCGGAGCGCCAGGCATCGGGGCCGGCGGGTGCGCTGCCCAGGGCGATGCTCCACTCCAGAGTGAGCCGGCGGCGGGTTGTGGGGATATCGGAAGCTGTGGTCGACATGGCGGTCTCCTCAGATCGGGGGTTCTGAGGACCAGACCATCGGCTGGTGCTTGCCCGGGAGGAGGCCGGCAACGGCCAGCCGGGGCCCGGCCCATACCGCTGCGGGAGAGGGCAAGAGTCTAAAACTCCCGGGTTCGCGCGGGTCCGATGGGCAATGCGGCCCTTGCCCAAGTTTTTTCGGGAAGGCTTTCCTGATCCCCTTGCCTGGCCCTACTCCCAAAGGTCAGGAAGCCAAATACCCCTGACGGAGGACCCCGATGGAAGACCTCGACACCGCGGATTTCAATGAAGACACTAGCGAGCTGTGCGACTCTGCAACCGTCTTCTGCGCACAGCGACGGTTCGATGCGCTGACGGTTGCCCTTTCGGACGAGCCTTTCTCGGAGGCCCGCCGCGGCGAACTTGCAGCCTTTCTCAGCGGCGATTTCCGGGCCGGCCAGCAGGCCTGGCAACGGCTCGAAGACCACGGGAGTCCGCGATGATCCGGATCTGCAGGAAGACCACCGGAGAAGACAAGGGAGACCTCCCGCCGGCTCCGGTGCCGGGGTTTAGATCGCTGGGCTTTCACGACGAATCCTTTCAAAGCCAGTTTGCGCAAACCCTCACCGGAGAAACAGTTACAGAAGCAGACCGGCCCGAGGCCCTAATGGCAGCCACCACACACGTCCACACGGGAGCCTGAGCATGCAAATCAAACTGCCCACCAAACTGCCCACCAAACTGCCCACCAAACCCAAGGCCGCAGGCACGAAGGCCCATGCCGAGACCGGCCCCACCGCTTTCGCAACCCGTGTTGCCCTCGGTGCTCTACTCATCCTGTTTGTCGCGTCACTCTTGAGCGGTGTGGCCGCCATGGCGTTGGTCCTCACCGCGCCCCAGCCCAAAAACACGCCCACGGACACCACCAACCCCGTTACTGCCACTAAGGCAGGAGAAGCGGCACTGACCTACCTGACCACCTACCTCAACGCCACCCAGCAAAACCACCAGGCCTTCGACGCGCTGACAGGTTTGAGCACCTATACGTTGCCGAAAGACCCGACAATCTACCGGGATCCGGCGGTGGTTTCCTCCGTCGATGCCGGTAGTTCGCTGTTCTCGGTGACGGTCTCGGCCAGCGTCAAAGAAGACCGCACGGTCGAAGACAAAACGGTGTCATCGTGGCCGCGCCGCTACTGGCAGATACCGATCACCGTTTCATCCGACGGGACACGCCTGTCACCAGCAGGGTTCCCGGCCCTGGTGGCCGGCCCCTCACCGGCCCAGGAACCGGTAACCCTGGCATATCCGGCACAACTGACAACGGCATCCCCGGTAGGGGAGACCCTCAACGGATTCTTCGCCGCCTACCTGACGGGCACGAATGATCTCGCCCGGTTCATCACTCCCGGATCACCGCTCAGCCCCGTGACCCCTGCCCTGCCGGCCACAGTGACGCTGAAAGACCTTCGGGCCGATGCCGCACCGCCTGAAAGACCGGCCGACAAAGACGCCGTCCGGATACTCGCCACGATCGAGCTCAAAGCTCCGGGCGCCGCGAGCGGACAAATCAACACCTACGCGCTCACCCTGACCGCCCGCGCCGGCCGTTGGGAAATCACCAGCCTCGACCCTGCCCCGCAAGTGGCCATAAAATCAGCAACCCCCGCCCCCACCCCCAAACCAACCAGGCAATAAGGGAGTAACACCATGTACGCACCAACATCCGTCCCGGCGGAAAGCATCATCGATCTCATCACCACCAAAATCAACGCGGCCATGATCGTCGGCTACCTTATCGTCGCAGCCATCGCCCTCGGCGTCTTCATCGTCATGGTCGTCAAAAACCACACCCTCGGCGGCGTCCTCAAGGCACTGGTCATCGCCGCACTCATCGCGTGGGGAGGCGTCTCAGGCGTCAACTTCTTCAAAGCACGAATCGGTGGGGAATTCGCCGCCGGCATCACCTACCTTCACCAGGACCAGACAGTCCAGGACGGTCCAGTATGAGTCAGGGTGAGCCCATGGTGGCCAGCTTCTACACGGCGGCCAGACGGATCAAGACCCTCATCGGTGAACTGAACGGCACCCGCCTGCCCGGCGGCCCATACAGCATCACCCAAGTCGTGATCGCCGTTGCCGTACTCGGCCTTGGACTCACCCTGATGCAATCCCATCTCATCTCTACAGGCCTGGGCCTCTTCGACATCGCCATCGTCCTCGGATCCGCATGGGGAATCGCGTGGATCGCCGGGAAACTGCCCCACACCAAACGCAACCCGCTGTGGGTCATCAACGACGCGTTTGCCGCTACCGTTGCCCCGGCCAAAGGAAAGGTCGCAGGTGAGGTCTTCTCCCTGAGGAAACCGCACCAGGCCAAGTCTCTGATGATGACGGACCAGACGCCGGAATATCGAGCGTCCGCGGACCCTGCCCCAGACGTTGATCCGGCACCGGAACCGGAGGTTTCACCGGCGGTGGACCCGGGACGAAGCCTTGTTCAGCTGCCCGATCCCGCTACCCCGTTCCAGAATTTGCTGGCTCGCATCAACTCCAATGGTTAAGGAAGCCCTCCTCTTGACGTCCTCCCCGGACTATAGTCCTGGGATTCCAACCCCGTTTACGCCGAAAGGAGGCGAGTAGGTTGAGGTTCACGTTTCTTGGACCGGCTAATGCTGAGGTCTCCGCGTGCTGTGACCGCCCGTCCGGCGGCAATGTTTCTGGCTGCGTTGATGTCCGCGTGCTGGGTGTGTCCGCAGGACCGGCAGCGGAAGACGGCTTGGCTCTCGCGCGCCTCCCGATCCACGAACCTGCACACCGAGCACGTCTGGGACGTGTAAGGGGCCGGAATTCTCTCCACCCGGCCCGGGGCTTTGTCATCGAGCCTCGTTGCCAGCTGGCCCCATCCGTTGGCGAGGATGCCCCGGTTCAGCCCGGCTTTCTGGGCAACGTTGCGGCCTGGTGCCTCAAGGGTTCCGCGGGCCGAACGGGTCATGGCCCTGATGTTCAGGTCCTCGACGCGGATCACATCAAAGCGCCGGGCAAGCATGGTGCTGGTCTTTTCCACCCAGTCCTTGCGGCGGTCCGCTTCACGGGCCTTCAACCGGGCGATCTGGTTCTTCACTCGGACGCGCCTGTTGGATCCCCGCTTAGCGGCGGCCAGACGGCGCTGCAAACGACGCAACCGCTCAGCCTCCTTCACCCGCAGCCCGGGACAGGAGAGAAGCTCTCCGGTAGAGAGTGCAGCGGATACTTTCACACCCCGGTCGACACCGACCACCGCCCCGTTCCCGGGCGCGGGAATCTCGGCCGGTTCTGCTGCGAACGCGATATGCCAACGGCCTGCCCGGTCCCGGGTCACCCGGTAGGACACAACCGCAGGCACCTGCCGGGACCACTTGAAACGGACCCACCCAACCTTCGGAATCCAGACCTCACCCGTGCCCCGATTGAGCCGGCGGACATGCCCGGCCTTCACTGCAACGATCCGGAAACCTTCATTCCGGCCCTGCTTACGCCAGGACGGACGCCCGTGCGTTCCCGCGAAGAAATTCGCCGTCGCTTGAGAGAAGTCCCGCAACGCCTGCTGCTGCACCATCTGCGCCCCAGCACGCAACCAACCAAATTCAGCCCGAGCCTCCGTCAACTGACGCGCCTGGGAAACAAACCCAGGAGCACCCTTGCGACCCGCACGCCAATGCGCGTGCTGCTCAACTGCCAGATTCCACACCAGACGCGCATGCGCACAGTGAGAAAGCAAAGCACTCTCCTGCCCACTGCTCGGAAGCAACCGGAACCTCGACATAACACCCAGCAAACCACCACCCACCGACAAAACCACGAATGGAGGAAGCGGCGTTTCCTCCCCGGACTAAAGCCCGGGGCTTCCACGCCGCAACGACGATGAGAATGCCGGCGATCGCCATCCGCGGAAACCTGATGTTCACCGAACACGGGGTGATCTGGGCCTTGTGGCGGATCATGCCCAGTGAGAAGGGCACCAACAGTGCTGAAGGGAAGGAAAGCTCCCGGCAATCCCACCATGCCCTTCTCAAATCCATTACCGGTCAACCGGTCCTGCTGGGCCTGGCATCCTCGGCCGACCCCGCAGAGGTCATCGAGCGGACATTGGACGGGGTTGATCTGGACGCCGCCCCGGGGGCCGCAGTCGAAGCGGAGCACGCGCTTGAGGCGCTGGAATCCACCGATATGGGGGAGCGCTACTTCTGGCTGGCCATCCCGCTGAACGACCGTACCCCCTTGGACAAACTAAGGAACGTCGCCACATCCGCCACGGCGCAGGCACAGGCGGCTCTTGGGCTTCCCCGGTGGGAACCATCCGGGACGGCGCTCATCCGGGCCCAAGCCAAAGCGGATGCAATCCAGCGGCATATCCCGAGCGAGTTCAACCCGGTCCCCGCTTCACCGCAGGATCTGGCGTGGATCAACGAGCACATGCAGCTTCGCGGGCTTTACCTGGATCCGCAACTGCCCGACATCAACGCAGCAGACACGGAACGCTTCGTTCCAGGCCGCATCATGACTGAACCGTGGATTGACGAAGGGGCACAGAGTGACCACACGGTAAGAACCCGCCTCAACCCCTTCTCACGCAACTATCTGAAGGTCGCCAACCACAAGGGCCATATCTCCTATCAGGTGCTCCAGTACCTCACAGCATCGCCGAAGGGAGGATGGGAGTTTCCCGGGATCGAGTTCCTCCGGCAATTGAGTGAACTTCCGGTAGACACGGACTTCGTTATCCGGTTCACCATCCAGAAGGCACGCGATGCCCTCCAGGCAAATCGCCGGGCTGAAAACAACCTCAAGGACCAGTACATCCAGCGCGGGGATGACACGGGCATCACAGGGTCCTCCAATGAAGTGGACGAAAGCGCCGCAGCCCTGGCAGGGCTGAACAAATCACTGTCGGCCTCCGAGAGTGAGGTGGAGGTCAAAGCGACGGTCATTTTCGCCTCCGGCGGTCCAGATGCTGCAACGGCCAAGGCCAAGGCCGACTACGTGGCGGCGTTCTTTGACGGGGTCGAGTTCACCTTTGAGGCACCTCTCGGCGGCCAGGAAGCACTGTGGTGGGCGATGGTCCCCGGGATCCCGGTGTCGCGGCACGTCACCGAGGTGGAGCAGGTGACTTCCGGGGCCGAGTTTTCGACGTCGTTGCCTATCAATTCCTCCCCGTTGGGACACGAGACCGGATTCCTGTTCGGGATGAACATCTCCTTGGGCCGTCCCAACCCCTTCCTCCTGCAGATCGGTGAGGCCATGGAGAAGGACGGATCCGGGTCCTTCGGCGTGGTCGGTGAAAACGGCGGCGGCAAGTCCGTGGCCTTGAAAACCGCTGCCTCGCACATCTTCGACCGCAACGGCCTGCTGGTCATCATCGACCACTCCGACAACCAGGAATGGGGATTCTTCGCCAAAAGCCTGGATGCCTTGTCCACGGCGATCCTGGACATCATCAACCCCGCATACACGCTGGACCCCTTGCGGAACTTTGCGCCAGGGGAGGCCAAACGCATGGTAATCACCTTGTTCACGCTCCTTTGGGGAATCCGGCCTCAGAGCAACGAGGGGGCTCTCGTAGGGCTGATGCTGGACCCGGCATACATGAAGGAACACGGGATTCTGTCCCTGACGAAGCTGATGGAACACTTACGGCAACGCAAGACAGGGTTGCCGGCAGAGAACCCGCAGATGGCCCAAACACTTCTGGGCAGGATGAACACGATTTCCTCCACGAACTACGGTGCGGTTCTCTTTGACGAGTCCCTGCCTCCATTGCCATTGGATCACCGCGCCCTGGTCTTCTGTACTCACGGCCTGCAACTGCCTAACAAGGTTGAACTGTCCAACCAGGCGCTCAAAGAAGACATGACGCTGGAGAAGATCTTCGGCCGGGCAATCTACGCCCTGCTGGCATTCGTTGGCCGGTACGCCCTTTACCGGGATGATTCCCAGGAAGCTCTGATGATCTGTGACGAGTGCCACCACATGACGAGCAGCCCCGAGGGGGAGCAGGAAATCTGTGATGTGGTCCGTTACGGGCGCAAGCACAAGGCGGCCGTCGCGCTTGGTTCCCACGATGCCACTGAGGATTTCGGCTCCAAGGTCCTGCAGGATTTGATCCCGATCCGGTTCGTTTTCCGTGCCCGCGGTAAGGGAATCGCCGAGAACAACGTGTTCTGGTTGGGTCTCGACCGAGGAAGCTCCGAGCACGCAGCCATGGTCAAAGACGTCATGACAAATGTTTCACCCTACGGAGCCAATGACGAAGTCGCCGAAGATCGCCGCGGTGAGTGCTACGTCCGGGACCACAAATTACGGATCGGGAAACTCCGGATCCTGACCCCGCATAACCCTGCCCGCACTGCGGCTGTGCTGACGACCCCTCCCAAGCGGAAGGATGCAGGGCACGACAGCCCGGGCTCATCCCCGGCAGGGGCACCGGCATGAACATGCTCTGGGACAGGCTGGCCCACTGGAATTCCCGGCACTGTTTCGCCGCCCGTACGGGCAAAGGCCTGTTGCTGTGGTTTGCCCTCATCGTCGCCGGCGCCGCCGCGGCGCACGCCGATACGGGAGGGCAGGTCACCGCTTTCATCGGTCTGCCGACCAACATCCGGGACTCCCACGGAATCAGCATCGCCCAGTATGCGACTCTTCCTCTGGACCGCGGCGATGCCTGGACGTGGCAGAAAGGCATTATTTCCCTGATCACGGACATTATCTGGGCAGGGCATATCTATTACATTTCGTGGTTCCTGGCGATCTTGAAGATGCTGCTGGCCTTCGAGTGGGTCGGTTGGCTGGCCACACCCGTGCAGGGGTTCGCCACCAATCTGCAGAACCTCACGAACCAGTTGGGCATCGTACCTCTGGCCATACTGGTGGCCGGGATCTTCGGATCCGTGATGATCATGCGTGGACGCCTCGCCCAAGGGATCAGTGAGTGGTTCGCGGCCGGGCTGATCGCGGTTCTGGTCACTACCGTGCTGGCCAACCCCGTTGCTTCGATCACCGGTCCGGACGGGTTCCTGACCAAAGCCAAAACATGGGGCGGAGAGCTGTCCCTGGCCATCACCAACGACCCCACATGCAGCCGCAATGCCGGCCTGAACGCGGCACAAGGCATCCAGGCGGCCACCTGCCCGAGCACCAGTATCCCGGCAGACCAGGTCCTCACCGACACTGTCATGACCCAGATTTCGGACGTCTTCGTCAGACTCCCCGCTATCACCCTTACCTTCGGCAAGCCCCTGAGTGCCGAATGTTCCGCAATCTTTGACACCAAGATCAAGGAACGGAATCCCCTGGACGTCGGTGAAACAGCAGTCCGCAACGCCGTTGGTGACTGCGACAAAGACGCCAAATTCTTCGTTGAATCCCCGTTCCCCAACAAAGTCCTCAACGCCTTCATTGTCAGCACAGGCACCATTGCCTTGAACCTCATCGGCTGGGGCATGGCGATCTTCGCCCTCTGGAACGGCTTCTCCGCGCTCTGGAACGCCCTGACCAGCACCGTCAAAGGTGTCTTCGCAATAGTCGGCCCCATGCGGATGTCCTTCTGGCGGGCATTCGTCAACATTGGAGTGGCACTCGGGCTGCTCGTCCTCTCCACCGTGTTCCTCGCCGCCTGGATGAAGCTAATCACCTTCGTCATGGTGGTAACCTCCCCCCTGGGCCTGCAAACGCAGATGCTCTTCGTTGATCTCATGGTGCTGCTCTTCATCATCTGGCTCATCGTCATGAAACGCCGCGCAAACAAAGCCGGCGAAAAGCTCGCCCAGAAACTGGCCAAACTCACCGGAGCAGACCCCACACCCGTCGGCCCCGGCCTCCTCAGCCGCGCCTGGGACCAAGGCAAACCTCTCATGAAAGACATCGCACGCGATGCCATCCGGGACCGCCGCCGAAATGCCAAGAAGAACAACCCGGACGCGAGGCCCGGGCCGTCCTACAGCCCGCCACATTCGCCGCTGGTGGACCTGGGCGAGAAAGGGACCGGTTTTCCCCTGCGTAACGCCCTGGGACCCTCCGTAAGAAAACAACTCACCACGGGCCCCGGCAACCCGGGAACACCAGGCCCGACTCCGCCGTCACCGACCGGCCCCAAAGGACTACCCGCAGGCCCTACCCCCGCTGGAACGACTGCCGGCAAAAAAGGGGAGAAAGTCGGTCAGATGCTCGATATCGCAGCAACGGCAGCCCAGTTCATCCCACACCCCGCAGCTCAAGCTGCCGGAAAAATCATCAAAACAACCCGCACCATCCAACAGGGAGCAAAGATGCTGCAGTCCCCAAACCGGATCCGGAAAGACCCCACCGGAAAAGCTGTCGTGGACCGGCCCCTCGAAGGCATCATCATCGACCCACCATCCTCTACCTCCGCGCCCACCCGCACGGCCCGGGCTGAGTCTCTCGCTGCGCGCCTGGCTTCCAGGACTGCTTCCAAACCGGTGACACGGTTCTTGTTGTGAAACGGATCCTTGCCGGGCTCGTCGCCGCCGTCCTGGCACTTGGCATCGGAATGGCTTCGCTGATAGGGCTTGCCACCACTGCCGCCATAAATGCCCCTCTGCATGGAGGACCAAAGGATCAACTGGACTGTTCCGTTCCAGCAGGGCCCGGAACAGTCAGTCAGGCCGGCAAAGGGATCCCGCAGCAGTACCTGGGTGATCTGCAGAAAGCCTCCGAAGCTTCCGGTATTCCGGTGCCCTGGTTGGCTGCCCAGATCCGCCAGGAGTCAGGATGGAACCCGACGGCAGTCTCACAGTCGGGTGCCTCCGGGTTGACCCAGTTCATGCCCGGCACCTGGACCCAGTGGGGAACCGGGAACCCCACAGACCCCCACGCCGCGATTGCAGCACAGGGCAGGTTCATGGCACACCTCCTCGAGCTGGCAAAGAACTCCGGATACCCGGGCACACCTCTGGAACTGGCCTTCGCCGGGTACAACGCCGGCTGGGGCAACGTACAGACTTGGCGAGGCATACCACCCTTCCAGGAAACCCAGGGATACGTCACCCGCATCAAGGAATACGCCAAAGAATATGGGGCCTCCAACGACAGCCCGGAATACAAAGCACGTCCGGCAAGCAATAACACCGGATGCGAAACCACCGCCGGAACCGTCACCGGCAAAGACGACTACCCCTGGCCCACCGCCGCTTACTGCCCTATCGGAGGAACCTGCCCACCCGGGGCGGAGTCCCCGCAGGGTTTCTACAACCGTGAATGCGTCGACTTCGCCATGTGGCGCGTAAACCAACAACTCGGCGGCAGCGTCCAAAACCTCAAATACGTCAATACGAGCTTCCGCGGCGACGGCAACCGCCTCGGTGATGCCTCAACATGGCTCAACGGGTGGCAGGTCAAAGGATGGCCCACCGGCACCGAACCCCGCGTCGGAGCGGTCGTCTGGTACGCCGGCGGGTCAGCAGCCATCGGCGGCGGTGCCCGCGGGCATGTGGCCATCGTCAAGGAAGTCCGCAGCGACGGAACCTTCGTCGAAGAGGGGTACAACATGCTCCCGAATGATCACCGGTACTACACGATCATCAGAGCCAACAATGCCCCGTCGAGGTTCCTGTACCTTCCATCCGGAGAAATGGCTGCATGAAAAAGATTCTCCTGGCAGTCTTCGCCCTGGCCTTGGGCATCGCCACTGCAATCCTGTTTACCCAGTGCGGCACTACCGCACCACGGGATGCTTCAGCCCCGGAATCACAGGTAGCGGAGCAGCCCCAATCCCCGGGATTTCCGGCACCCACCGCGAGCCCTCCAGTTGGAACGCCATCCCCGGCGATCACCCTTCCAGCGGACGCGAAACTCACCGCCCCGGCCCAGCCGCCCATGGGTAGTGAGAACAACCCCAAACCGCTGGAATGGACCCCCCAAGCCCGCAAGGAAGCCTTGGGCATAGCGACGGAGGTCATCAAGGACCTGGCAGACCCCCAGTCCCAACAGAGCAACCAGGCGATGATGACCGCCATCGGAAACAAGCTCACCGACCATGCCAAGGCCCTCTGGTCCAAAGCCGACCCAACCCACCTGTCGCTGAAGAACATCGTGGGACCTGCCACCCTGGAACCGGGATGGGAAACGAACCCATACTGGGCGTGGGCCAGCATTCCCACCAACGACGGACAGTGGCGTCTGAACCTGCACAGATCCACCGAAAGCGGGGACTGGAAAGTTGATTCCCTGCAACCACCGAGCCCGGGATAACCGCAACCCCGGGAGACTCTGAAGGGGCCGTACCCGTAAGTGACCCCGGACCCTGACGGCGAACCGCGAAACCCCCGGTACACGGCTGGCTGCCGGAACATCATTGTGGCAGCCCTGATCCTTATCATCCCCGGCAAGTGGCCCTTGCCCATGCCCATGCCCTTGCCCTTGCCCAAGCAGCTTGCCGGGCCATGGCCGGGGGGCGGGAATCGTGGCAGTCAGGTACCAGGCGACCACCACTGTTGAAGGAGCGGCGCATCAACTCCATGGGGGGATATCACCGCAAGCTAAGCCCCCGTGACCCAAAGGGTCCAACCATGGCCCCCACCCAGGCACCGACGATATCTGACTGAATTCCTACTGTCCGATCACCCGGGGCATGCCCTGGTACTGCACCAAAGCAGCACTGGGGGGGTGCGCCCCAGGTGCGCAAATAGGTGACAACAAGGTGTGCATCAAGTAGCGACCCAGGGCAGTGAGCCGGGATGATCCAAGGCTGAGTGAGTGGTGGCCGACGTTAGTCAGGGGCCAGGTGTCGCGGGCCGCCGCCAGGTGTCCCGTCTCATTAAAGTTGACCCACGTAAACCCCGGAATCTCGGGGGTTGGGTCAACTGTAGTGAGACAAATTTTGCGATTTCGTCTCACTACAGTTGGACCAAAGGGAAGAATCCCTGGGTGAGCTGTCGATCCAAAAACCGGGGCAATACAAGGAATTTTGACCGTTAGGTCAACCGTAGTGAGACAGATTGGCGGGGTGGGCCAACTGTAGTGATGTTGGGCCACCTTGGATGAGACAGGACACCAGGGGGATTCATTCATGCGGGTTCAATACGCATTGGAGACATATTGCTAACGCAGAGAAGGGGAGATAGAGACTCGGAGTCTGCGGAGGTCGGACCGTGAAGGCCACGACTCCTTGCCGAGTCTAATCACCTTGTCAAGTTAATAGCAACCGGATTTTTCCTCCCTGGCGGTCCGGAACCGTTCCTTTCCTGCACCTTTTGTTGTCAGCAGGAGAGAGGTGAGGACATTCATGAGGAGATGAGGTGGGCAAGTAGTGCTGCTCACGCTGGGAAAGGGGCCTCTAGGATCGGGTCAGCACTGACTCCGGAAGGAGTTCCGCTCCGATCCTAACGCCCTTGTCAAGTGGGCGGCAACGATCCGGGTCGGTCGGGCAGCAGGGGGCAGGGATATGCCGGGACGGAATTAGCGGACCAGGAACCTGCCAACTTGCTGCAGCCTGGCCTACTCCTACAGGAAAGAGGTCGAGGAAAGGATCCCCATGAAGAGAGCACCAGCTCCGCCGCTGGCAGAAGCAGAATATGGTCTTCCCCCTCGCACGGTTCGCTGGCCCAAGAGTGCTTTCATGGTTGCAGCCGTGTCCGTGGCTCTGGCCGGGTGGCAGGTCATCGCAGATCAACCTTGGGCAGTGGCACTGGCTGTTGTCGGTGCCCTGTCGACGGCCGCGGTCATTGTGTTCGGTCTCAGAGAGGAACGCCGGGGTGCCCTGGCCGACAGGTTCACCGAGGCAGTGTGCCAGCAGCTGGCCGGCCGCCCGGTCCGGCCGCAGCGGAACATGGTCCGTTTTTCCCATTGGAAGCGCTGGCCGACGGGGTATCCGGGGCGCATGAGCTTGAGGTACGACGCCGCAATCAATGCGGATGATCCTCTGTTCCAGGCGGGGCTGCTGGCCACGGTCGAGAGGTTCTTCGGTTCCCGCTACAAGGTGGCAGCCGTCGGGCTTGTCCGCGGACGGATCCATCTCAAGGCGGTCCCGCCCAAGGACGAGGTCATCGCTCCGGAGGTTCCCGAGGTTCCTGAGGTTGTCCGCCGTGCGGAGGCCATCGTCGGCAAGGCGTTCACCCAGGGCGCCAGCGCCGAAGTCGGGCAGGACGCAGAAGGCAACGTCTCCCGTCTTGAAGTCAAGTACACCGTCGACAAGCGGTTCGCCCGTATCTTCAACCGGCACGAGGTGGACTCCACCGTCACCGCATTCCTCAAGGGCCGGTGGAGGTCCAAATGGGACCTCGAGAACGACGTCGTCGTGTACGAGCGGCGCAAGCCTCTGCCATCACCGGTTCTGCATCCCCGCATCACGCCGCTGCCTGGGACGGCGATCGAGAACTACGACCGGGTCCGGATCCCCTTTGCCATCGACGAAGACGGGCAGACCCACTACTGGGACCCCGCCATCAACCCGCATTTCCTCGTGGCAGGGACCTCCGGATCCGGCAAAACAGTCCTCATGCACGGCATTTGCGCCGAGTTCTGCGCCCAGGGCTGGCCGGTGTGGATCGTCGACGGCAAGGCCACGGAATTCATCGGCTTCCGCAGGTGGCCCAATGTACAGCTGGTCGGAACATCGATCATGGAGCAGGTGCGGATCATCCACAGGATTCACGAACTGATGGAAGCCCGCATCGGCCAGATCACCCGGGAGGAGGCCCAGGAGGAGGACTTCGAGCCGATGCTCCTTGGCGTCGACGAGTTCAAGGCCTTCAAGCAGAACCTGACCCGCCTCTACCGCAAGGTCAAGGTGAAAGGAGACCCGACCGAGCCGGAAGCACTCGGTCTCGTCAGCGACATCGCCAGCCGGGGCCGCAGCATCCGGTTCCACCTGTTGATCGGATTGCAGCGCCCGGACGCGGCATTCCTCACCGGAGACATGCGCGACAATTTCGGCGCCCGTGCTTCCATGGGCAAGCTTTCCCGCGACGGGGCCACGATGATGTGGGGCGACACCCGCACCGGGACTTCCCTCCCGAAGCAAGCCCGCGGCCGCGGCATCACCAGCGACGACAACGGCGATCCCGTCGAAGTCCAGGTCTATTGGACCCCCGACCCGCGCAAGGCCACCAAGGAACGCAAACCCGAGGATTTCGAGCTCCTTGAAAGCCTCAAGCCTGCAGAGACGATCCACCCGCGTCTCCACGTCGTAGCCCCGGGGTCCGTGGCCGATATCGACGGCGATGGCACGCCCGAGATCACTTACTTTGACTGGGCCACCGCCCGGATCGTCCCTTGGACACCGGAATACGGAGTTTCCTCACCCAGCGGCGCCCATAAGGGCGCGGCGGCGGGCGCCGCGGAAGCGGACGATGAGGAAGAAGCGCCGGCCTTCACGGACTGGGACCTCGAGTACGGGGAAGCCGAATCCGTCCGGGTCGATGACGTGGAGGACGGAGACCTGGTGTGCCTCGACGAGGACGGCGATGTCTGGGCATCCGTCGAGGCCGTTTACGAAGATCCCGAGGACGACAGCGCAATCTGTCTCGATTGGCGCACCGACGACGACGCCTCCGGTACGGAAGTCTTCTCAACCGGCACCGTACTGGATGTCCGCAAACTCATCGACAACATGGAGGAAGCAGAGGAAGCAGCATGAGCAACAACATGAACGCCAAAGAGACCGATCCGAAGGAGACCCTGGCGTGGATCGCCTTCGGGGTCTTTCTTGTCGTCAGCGGTGCCGGACTGGCCCTGGTCAACGGGTTGCTGGGCAGGGTTCTCGTCTGGCTTGCCGACACAAAGGTCGTCGTGACCGAGGGCGTGGTCTGGTCCATCGGCGTGCTGCCCAATGGTCAGGCATTCGGGCTCGACTACGGGCGGATCTTCATCCTGGGCCTGGTCGTCCTGTTGGCACTAGGCGCCTTGGTCTATGTCGTCCGGGTCAGGGTGCTGCGCCGCCGGGCAACCGATGACCGCATCTGACGAAGCCGAGCAGGTGGTACGTCCCGTTCCCGGCTGCTGCCAGGCCTTGACGAATGACGTCGACGGTCATAAATTAATCAATATAATGTTGATTAATAACGGGGGTGTCAGGCAGATGAGCGCAAACCAGGGGCTTGTCCCGAGGACGGGCGAGGAGCTTCGCAGCTGGCGGGTGGAGGCCGGGTTGATCCAGTCAGAGCTCGCGCGCCGGCTCAACCTCACGAAGCGGACGATCGGCAACTGGGAGCAGCGCGGCACGGGGGAACTTCCCCCCAAGGCGATACGCCGGCTCACGGAGATTGTCAGCCCCGGAGCCACAGACGTCCACGAGACTTGGGTCGCGGAAGCCGAGCGAATCCTCACCGTTCCAATGGAGGGAAGAGATCACGTGGAAGTGGTTGCCGAGCAGCTGCGCGCGATCGGGCTGCTGCTTCTGGACAAACGTCAGCGGGGGATGATCAGCATCCCCGATGCCTGGATCGGCTGATCCAGACACACAGGATCCATCACAGCTTCCCTTGGCTGTGATGGTAGGGAAGCTCCCCCAGCTTCCCGAGGGGCACCCGGGCCGGAACCCCCACCGGATAACGGGTGCCCCTTCTACTCCTCAATGCAAGGTCAAGGAGTGGATCGTGGCCGCATCCGGCGTGAAGGCATCGACGCGACAAGCGAAGGGCGTCTCCTCAACAAGCCCTTCGACCAACGGAGTCGCAGGTCTCCTCGTGTCCTGTCCTGGGCACCGCTAGGGACATACCGCCCCCTCGCGTGAGGTCGCGGACGGCGTACTCGAGATTGTCCGGAATGCGGCTGCTACTTCTGACTTCACCGGGCTACTCCTCTCTGGCAAAGGACATCTAAACGCCCCACCAACCGCCAAGGACACGGATCATGACCAGGAACACATCACTCGAATCAGCCAACCGTCCACGCCGGGCCGCAAACACGTTTGTCCGCGATCTCCACGGCGCCCGGGCGAACCCCCGCAACCGCAACGACCAGCACGTACGCATGTTGGAACAATTCCGGATTGCTGCACGCTTCTTCCACGGAGCCAGCCTCGTGGTACTGGTTGCTCTCGCCACGACCGGGCTTGCGCTCGTCGGCGTCTACATTGCGGTTCACACGGCCTTAACCCACCACGGTCTGGACCCCGCCGCCGCGACCAGCCTCGGAGACGGCATCACCGACGTCCTCGACCATCTCAACCCGGTCCTCGTCATCACCGGAGTCTTCACACTGGCCGCGATGATCACCAACGACATCCTCACCAACATCATGCGCAAACGGCAAGCAACACCCCTCACCCCTGACCCGGTCGCTTCTTCCACGGAAACGCAGGTCCAGGCGAGCGTGAAGGAAGTCTTCGGCTCCGACACCGTCCGCACAACCGCGTTCCGATACGACTCCGAATTCAGAGCCACGCACCCGGCAGACCTGCTGCATTTCGACGCTTTGGCTGATGGCCTGCATGCGGACATGAACGCCTCTTTGCCCGAGCCGTTCACCATCGAAGACCTCGACTCCACGCATATCACCGGGCCCGACCTGAAAAACCTCCCAGCCAACTGGACGGCCGCCGCCAGGAAGACGTTCGAGAGCATGGATCTGCACCTGGAGAACTACACCTTCGCGAACGTGCAGGCCTGGCGGGCACAAGGCAACAGCGGCTACCCATGGCCCCCCTACCTGCCAGCTGCCCGCAGGACTGCACGGCGATGACAGAGGTCCAGATGGTCGCGGGCCTTGTTGCGGCCGTCATCGGTGTCCTGGGATACGTCCCGTACCTGATGGGTATAGTCCAGGGGGCTGTTCGCCCGAACCCGGTCTCTTGGATGATCTGGGCGCTTCTGGGCGTCGTGTCACTGGCGGGACAGATCGATGGTCGTGCCGGTCTTGCCGCCGCCGTCACGGCAGTGACGACAGCCGGGTGCGCCTTGATCACGGTCCTGGGCCTGAAAGGTACCAGCCTCCGCAGTTCCTGGAGTGCGCTCTCGCGGACTGACCGGGCCTGCCTGGCCGGGGCACTCGTGGCCCTGGCACTGCTGGTGACGTTGCGTGACCCGGCCACGGCAGTCATCCTCTCCAACGCTGTTGGGGTGATCGGGTTCATCCCCACAGTCGGGAAAGTCCTCCAGGATCCCCGCGGCGAAGGAATCAGCGTCTACGCGGCCGCCGCCGTGAAGTTCCTGCTCGCGATCGTTGCCGTGCAGGAATGGTCCGTAACGACCTGGCTCTACCCGGCACTGTGCTCCGTCGAGGAAATAGCCATGGTCACTATCATTCTCATTGCGCGTCACCGTACGTCCGGGAAGCCCCGTGAAAGTGTCCTGAGCGATGAACTGCACAAGACTCTACGCGGTTGCTCCCAGGGGATGGCCAAGCCATGAAGCGCCGTTCTCTCTGCCGCCAGCTGCCGGGACCATCGCATCCACAAATTCCGGACCTCCTAAGGATCCGGGCATCAGCGGTTGAGGAAACTTGCCGGGATTTTCAATGGCCCGACGTGGCATACGTCGAAACGCGAGTGCAGGACTACCTGAACCAGCGATCAAGAAACTGACTGTCGCATTCGCCGCTGACAAGCTAGCAGACTGCAAGCGGAAATCCGTATGAAACGCTCGACGCATCGAAGCACGACCGTTTGTATTAGGGCATCAACAGAAGCGCTCAATGACGCTCCGCTTGAACTGACTTATGACGGGTTTAGCTGGCGCCGGTAGGACGGCTATTGCTGGCCCAACCTTCAAAGTTGGATTCACAGTTGATGGATGCGGTGGAAGGCTGGTTTGGATGAGAGATTTTCCGGGTAACGTCAACTCCCTTCACTCTGAGGCCAAAGCTCCTTCACGATTTGCTCAAGAGCGGCCCGCAGATCGTGTTGGAAGGCAATGAGAAAGCTGATGGGGGTATCGGGATCCCCTAACTTCAACCAACAAATCTTTCTCGACCATCACGGACCGGACCGCTTCAGGGAGAGCTCTTATCGGTTGCTGAAATCATGGTTTACAGCTTTACGGCTCCCCGTTCCAACAGCGCATCGGCCTTCTTCGCGCCGCGCGGCACCTGGGAATCGCAGCCAGGGCAAATCAGGAGGAACGCTGTTGGCGCGTCTGGGTCATGTTCTGCCGCATATCGGATGGCCTTTGGTGAATCGTCTACCCGTTGTAGCACTCGATCCGTTCGGCGGACTGGGTGTGCTCATCCGCGATGACGGTGGGGTTAGGAGGCCCGACGGATTGTTCACCGGCGCGGTCCTTCCCGGGTCAACTTTCGTATCCGGATCCACATGATTACGGCAAGAACCAGGGCCGCTGTGCCGGCCCATCCCAGAAGGGGGAATTCGTGGAACAGGAAGTGGATGGTCTGACTGACGAACGTCCAGATCGCGGCATGCATGATCCAATCGAGGATGCCGTTGCTTCCTCCGCCGTGGCGGTATGCCTGGAGGGCGAGCAGCGCTTGGGTCGTAATCATGGCTGTACGCCGAAGATCTTGTTCCGAAGATCTCGCCAACCGCCTGCGGGTACTGCTGCGTCGCTTTCCAGCCGGCTGGCCAGGAAAGTCATCAGCGCCTCGCAGCTGATGTGCTCCAGGGCAGTGGCGTACTCGAATTTGTGGAGGTTGACCGCGAACGAGCGGAAGTAGAGGCTGGCCCAGATGGCACCTCCGTCGGCTTTGAGGATGCTGGCGATGACGTCGGCCATTCCCGTTTTGAGTGCCAGGTGCACATCGGTCTGGGCGCATTGGGCTTCCGCGACGTTCGAGGCTGCCGCCTGGGCGCTGGTGGTCAGGAGGGCGGCGAGCAGGTCGGGTGCGATTTGTACCGTAGGGGCCGCGGGGTCGAGGAATGTTCTTTCGTTCCTGGTGCCGTGCGGGGAGCCGGTCAGGAAGCCGGGGCGCCGGCGCTCTGCTGGGGTGATGGTCATGATGTTTGTTCCTTCCTTGGGTGGGTGGTTGTCATCTTGCGGCAGGGTCAGCTGCATTTGGTGAGGATGGTTTGGGCTGAGGTGTGTTCGGCGGTGGTCATCCAGAGCCGGTATTTGGCTTTGATGTGCACGATTTTGGCGGCGTAGGTGCACCGGTAGGACTTGTTCGGCGGGAGCCAGGTCGCCAGGTCCCCATCGCCCTTCTGCATGTTGGCCGGGCCGTCCACGGCGAGAAGGTTTTCAGGATCGTTCGCGAAATGAAGCCGGGTATCGGCGTTCCATTCCCGGGCGCCCTTTTGCCAGGAATCAGACAGGGGCACGAGGTGATCGATCTGAACGGCCAAGGATCCGGAGCCGCGCGTGAAGGTGATGTCTTTGCCCGTATAAGGGTCGGCCAGGGCGCCGGAGACAACGACGCAGTTGCGGGTTCCGGGTTTGAAACTCACCGCCGTCAGATCGCGGGCGAGTATCCGGTTTCGTGTGTCGCAACCCGTTCCGTCGACGTCGGCCCAGGCCTGCCCGAACAGCTCGCGGCTGTAACCGCTCTTCGGTGCCCTCCCTTTCACGTCGATGGTCCGCAGCTCCGCCATAGCCGATTCTGTCGACCCGGCGGTGCCGGTTCCAGTAACAGCGGGGGCTGCCTGAGCGCTTCCTCGGTCGATCGGGGTACAGGCCGTGGCCGAGGTAAGGATTAGTCCAGGGACGACGATGGCCCAGAATAACCGGGCAGCAGTCGTGGCCGTGGTGTGGCGGTGTTTCCGGTAGATCATTGCGATTCCTCTTTGGCCGGTATGTCCCCGACTGTCTCCGGACGGGATGCTTCTGACAGTCAGGAGTAGGCCTGGGTCTTGGAGTATGGAAGGCAGAGCGGGGGAGGAATTGTTTCAGGTCCCGGCTCTGTTTCCAGCTGGCGGTACGTCCCCTTGGTGACTTGGTTCGCGGGCTGCGGTATCCAGGGCTTGTTCGATGTCCTCGAGCATTGCCGGAGTGATTCCATGGAAGCCGTTCGGCGCCCATGCGAGGACACCGGCGGTTTTTGCCCACCGGAGTGCACGCCGGTTCAGTGCCAGGTCGTCGTCGATCCAGAGAGCGGCGTCGGGTTGGGTCGTATTGAAGTGTCTGCGGATGGTGCTCCATTTCGACCAGTGCCGGCCGGTTCCTTTGACTGCCTCGAGGACCGGCCAGCTTTCGGAACCTTCAAGGCCGATGAGGGATCCGAACATAGGAGCGGCTTCCATCCAGGTGGTGAGCCAGTGCCCGGTGATGCCGTGTTCGGCGATGAGGGTATTTAGTCGGGAGATCATCGCCGGCGCGACGTATTCGCCGTACCAGCATTGGTGGAATTCGTAGCCTCCGTCCCAGAGGGAAGGGGATTTCGGGCCCCGCAGCCAGGCGTTCAGCACGCCGTCGATGTCCAGGTATAGGTGGGTTGTCATTGCGTGTTTTCCTTTCCTGTTGGGGAGGATGCCGGATTGCTCAACTGAACTTCAATGAACTAATAATAACATTGAAATTCAATGCCACAAGAAGTATCATTGAATAAGAGGTTCAGTTGAGAGGAAGGGAAGCCATGGAATCGAATGAAATCAACCCGGGAGCGTTTGACATCATCCACGTGTACCTCCGCGGGGAGGCTATCGCCGACGGCGTGCTCAGGGATGTCACCGAGCAGGCCGGACGGGAGGGCTATACCAGTCCGGTGGCCGTGACGGCCGCCGCGTGGCATGAGGCGATTGCGTGGGATGTCGAAAACGGGCAGTGGCAGGATGAAAGTGGCCGGCTTGTCGATGTACTGGTCATGGCCAAGCGCGCAATCAGGACGAATCGGGAACGGGTCAACCGCCTCGGATTCATCGTGTGCCGGGTCCGCAACGTAACCGGCGCCGAAGAGCCTGAGGAGCTCAGTCTTGTGGTTTCGGCAAGCTCTGGTGATGACGGGGAGTGCGTCCTGACGATCATGCTTGACTCTGAAGACTGACCCGGGACATACCAGGGGGCCGCAGGCAAACGATGCGCCTGCGGCCCCCTGGTATGTCCCGGGTCAGTCGGTTTCAGGAACTCCGGAGAGGGCCCGCTGGACGACAGTCCTGCTGACGCCGAACAGCAGGGCTATGTCGGTCTGACTAATGCCCTGTTCGGAAAGGTGAGCACAGGCTTCGTGCGCCAGGCGCGTGGCTTCCTTACGTAATTCCGCGGCTTGTTCCCGCTTCCGCCGGGATTCCTCCCATTTTTGGACGGATTCGTTGCCGCTGTCGAAATGGACTCTCACCTTGAAACCGCCTGGGTCACCCTGAACGGAGCGTGCAAGCAGTATGCGCAGCTGCTCGGACGCCCCGTTCAGGGTGTCCGCGGAGGCAGTCTCTCCGTCCTTGGTGCTAAGGACCCAGGAGGCCCCATCGTAGGATGCTTCGACCTGCACGGTGGAAGCATCGGTCCGGACGGGGGTCGAGACGGAAGGGGGTGCTGGCCGACCGGCTGCGATCCACTCGCGGACCCGGTCTTCATCGTAGAGGCGGGCCCGCCGCCCCGGCTGCTTGGGCAGCCGAAACTCAAAGGGGGTCCCGTTCAGCTGGGACATGCGGGTTAGGAAGGATGCTCTTGTCATCCCTGCTAGTTGTGCTGCCTCGTCGGCTTCGAGCTCGCCCATATTGTCCTTCTTGTGTCAGTAATTGCCGCTGAGTAGACGCTGTGCTTTTCGCTTGACCGCGGCAGGCATCCCGGCGGGAGGCTGGCCGACGCAGTTTTTCGCGTGGTGAGCGTCGAGCGAATCAATTCCGGCTTCATCAGTGGGCCCGTAGGTAGAAAAGCATGCGGGGCAAACGCCGACAGCCGTCCTGCCTTGGATGGTCCATTGCATCGCTACTCCTTCTGCTCCTGGAACACTATCTCATCCATGAGAGCAATGAATTTAAATCACCGTCTATGTATCATTGAACTTCCATGATACAAGATGTAGCGTTGATTTTTGAAGGGGGGATGATGATGAAACCTACAGCGGCCGGGCGACAGCTTGAAGCTGCGCTTCGGAAGCAATCGGCCGGGCTGATTATCGAGGTTGCTTCGGCGCCCAGGGACTCGATGATCCGGATACGTGTGGAAACCCCCACCGGAACGGCACTCATTGAGTCGCAGGCTCCCTCCGGGCCCGTCCTGGTCACCATTGAGGGACATACCGTTCCGGTCATTGTCGAATCCAATTCCCGGCCCCTGCTCCTGCACCTGACCCCAAGTGAGATCGCGGCCGGCGTACTTGAGATTGTCCGGAATGCGGCTGCTACTTCTGACTCCACCGGGCTACTCCTATCTGCCAAAGGACCTGTAAGGAGGAGCTTCGAATGACTAATGCCCAGCACATCCGATCCAATGCTGACGGGACATCCCGGCTGCCAGCGCACCAGGAATTTCCAGACGAGTGGCTCGCGTATCTCGACGAGCCGCTGAGGACTGCGGCTTTGTCAGCAGGCTGGGCGCCGGATCTGAGCTGCAGCGAAAAGGACGACATCCTCAATGACGCTGAAAGCGCCCTGAGCGAGTGCCCGGCAATCCAGGCGCTCGAGGGGAGGCCATGATGGGCAACACGGCGCGCACTGCTGTGCATCGGCCAGCTGTTCGACGGCGCCGCTTTCGCCACGATGACCCCACCGCCGTCGATCTGTTCTCCGGCTTTGGGGGGCTCACCGAGGGCATCAGGCGGGCCGGGTTCACGACCATCATGGCCGCTAACCACAACGCCTACAAAGTTGAGATCCACGAAGCCAATCATCCATACGCTGAGCACTGGATCGCCGACCTCATCAACAAGGAGTCTTCCGACTACCATTCCGCGCGCGACCTCCCGCCGGCGGACATGCTTGTCGCCGGTGTCAGCTGCATCAATCACTCGTCAGCCAACACCAAGAAGGCCTACGCGCAGGCCGTGTCCTTGTTCGATTTGGAGGATCCCGACTACGAGGACCGGGTCACTCGATCTGAACGGGACAGGGCTACCGCCAATTGTGTGCTGCATTATGCGGCCCAGCATCAACCACGGTTGATCCTCGTCGAGTGCACCACCGAACTCCAATCCTGGGGGAATCTTGTCCCTGGCAAGCGCAAAGTGGGCGACGGCTCTACTTACCGGTGGTGGCTCAAGCAATTCCAGAACCTCGGCTACAAATTCCGTGTCCTTTACCTGAACTCTAGGTTTTTCGACGTCGACCAGTCCCGGGACAGGGCTTATTGGTGTTTCTGGGACAGATCCATCCCTGACCCTGACCTTGAACACCGTCCCGAGTCGTGGTGCCACCGCTGCGGCTCTGTCGTGGAGGCTGTGCAGGCGTGGAAGACGGGTGTTCCGCCAACCGGTACCGTGCGCTACGGGTCCCAGTACATTTACCGGTGCAGGTCCTGCCATGCAGAGGTCATTCCGCCGTCGGGGTACTCCCTGAGGTCACTCGACCTGCGCAACCTGGGCACCCGTATCGGTGATCGCAAGCGTCCTCTCTCGACCGCTACCATGGCCCGGGCCGAGCGGTGCCGGCAAAGGTTTGCCGAGTTCCCGGCCGTGCTCATGCCAGCAAAAGCCACGCGGGGATCCGAAAAGCACCCGTGGCAGCCGATGGCTACCCAGACCAGTCAGCAGGAAACCGCGCTCCTCTCCACCCGGGCGATCATGCAGATGGCAAACACCTTCGAGCGGCCAGGCTCCACCTGCCGCACCAGGGACCTGTCCGAGCCGCTATGGACGTTACCTGCCAGCAATTCAACTGCAGTACTTACACCGCCCGTCGCCTTGGCCGTTGACAAATTCCAAGGCGCGCCCCGCGGAGCCGACCAGCCGCTCCCGACACAGGGCGGATCAGAGACTCTGGGGGTTCTTTCGGTCCGGGTGCTGCCCAATCGCACCAACGCCACCAGCCGGAGCCTGGGCGATCCAATGGAAACCCTTGTCGGAGGCGCCGGATCCGGAGGCCTTGGCGTCCTCTCCAGCGGCATCCTGCCCTACAGGAAGCACACAATCCCGACGACGCACGCCGAACCGATGCCCACCGTCACCAGCGAGCAGATCCCGGGCCTGCTGGTGGCGAAAGGCCAGGTGCTGGCTGCGCATCATCACAACGACGATGTCGTGTCCATCACCCAACTGATGGACACGTACACGACGACGCAAGAGAAGGCGGTGCTTTCCGCTGGCTGGTACGAGCAGAACGGTTCCACTGGCACTGAGACCGCGTCACACCCACTGAATGACCCGCTCGTGACACTCACATCCCGCGATACCACCGCCCTTCTCTCCACAGAGTGGCTGCAGGCTCTGGCAGATCTCAAGCTCGAAGATTGCTATTTCCGGATGCTGGGCAGTGCCGAGGTCGGCCGCGGATGCGGATTCGACGTCGACTTCGGCGACTACAAGGGCACCTTCAAGGTCTGGGGCTCCGCCCGCGACCAGGTTGACGGGTTTGGCAACGCCGTATCCCCCCAGGTCGGCGCCTGGATCGGCGGGCGGCTCCGCGCTGCTCTGCACGGCGAGGCGGCTGCGTGATGGCCACCAAGGATGACGAGGAGTACCGACGATGAGTGACTTTACGCATGCCGAGTGGCGGACCGCCAGAAAACGGCACCAGTGCTACGAAGGAGCACACCACATCGAGGCGGGCCAGCGTTACCTGCACGCGTCGGGGATCTTCGATGGCGGGTTTTACGCCTCGAGTACCTGCCTTCCTTGCACCAGCTTCCGTGACCTTGTCGGCGAAGTGGACGACTCCTACTGGGAGGGCTACTTCGGTGGCCTGCGCCTTTGGGTGTGGCACGAGTACTGGAACGAAGTGTCCGACCGTCCGATGGGTTTGCACCTGCTACGGCTCTCCCGGCTATTCGGCCGCAACTGGGAAGGCCTCTCCGGGGAATTGGACGCCGCCCGGGCCCGGATGCACGGCCTCAACGCGGCGCGGAAATGACGATTTACATGGCCGCCGCACACGCCGCTGTCGTCGTCTTCCCGGAGCCCAACTGCCGCGCCCGGGCCCAGAGGGTGGGCGCACCAAGTCCCCGGCGAACAAAGTCTTATACGTCTCAGACCGTGATCGGACAAAGGAGCAATGACCAACAATGACCAGCAACGACACCACCTGCCCCGGCTGCGGCCGCATCTTCAAGGGAGAACGCGGACTCCGCGCCCACCAATCACGGCCCTTTGCGGCATGCCGCCCAGCCCCGGCATCTGCGGAGCCCGCAATGGCCCAGGACAAAGCCACAGAGATCCTCCCCGATGGACAGACCTCACCCAATCTCCAAGCCTGGGCTACCGAGCACGACAGCTTCGTCGTCTGGGGCACCCACGATGTAGATGTGGCAACACCAGTCCTCCGGGAATTCATCGAGGCGAATTTCAGTGCTGAAGACATCGACGAGCTACTCCTGGAAAGGGAAGAGCTCAGTAACGGAGGCTTCTACTGGGGCCGGCCTGAACTGCCTGACGAAGAAACCTGGGCCGAAACAGACTATTCCTTCAAAGCGGTTGACGGCTGGGTGCCCTACATGGTGGTCTCCCGATGAATACGGCAGGGTCAAGACCCGCGAAGAACGCGCTTACCACTCCTTTGAGAGGAAGACCCCGGATGGAAGAAGACCAAGAATCCGTGCGCCGGGTTACCTGCCCTTATTGCCAGGCAAAACCGGGGGAGCCCTGCCAAGCGCAGTCAACAGGTTCCCACAGCGCACGATGGATCCGTGCTGAATCCTTCAGCCAGGGTTGCCCGATTCAGAAAACGGCTCAGACCGCGTATCCGGATACCCCGGAGGAGCTCTGCGAGATCATCCGGGAGGCCCTGCGTAAACATTCATACATCCAGGTCAACGATTCCCCCAACAACCTTCCCGAGGAACTCCACGTTATCGCCGGGGAAGGCATCGATTTCCGCGTCGAAGTGGCTTACCTATGAGCGATGGCAGGAGTATTTCCCAGCCCCTGAATGACCTAGCAGACGGCGAAGCACCGCAGATAGTGGAAATTTCCGGACACAGAGTCTCCAGGCTTTTGGACGGTTTGCGTCTTGAGATTGCCGACGTTGAGGAAGTGAGTATCGGCCCTGTCACGGTTCAGGTTGATCCGGGGTTGATTCTTTCTTCCGGGAATGGCGAGGAAGGGAAGCATCCGGCATCGGTGCTCAGGATCTGGATTGATACGGCAGTGGATGATGACGGGCTCAACTTCCGCCGGGAAATGGGCCAGGTGATTCTCGAGGGCCTCAAGGCACTGGGCCGGTGAACCAGGTGCAGCGGCCCGGTCGCCTGCATCGCGCGAACCGAGCAGATTCTGCCGTCCGGTCGGTGTCACTCCCCGGCCAGGTCCGGGGTGGTGTCCACTTCAATGATTGCCACTTGATGGTTCTTGTCGATGAACATGGTTGCCAGTTCGAGTCCCATCTGGACCAGCGCTGTGCGATTCACATCGTATTTCGGGTGACAGTGCAGTCGTTGTCCCTTTGGGAGGTCCACGGTGACTACCCCCAGGTCTTCGAGCCGGTCAAGGTTCCGGTTGACGGACATGCGTACCCGGTCGGTGACGTTCTTGAAGATGGGCCCGAAGGTGCTGGGTCCGTTGTCCTTGAGGAACAGCAGTATTTCCAGGCCTGGAACGTTCTTATAGACCTTGATTGCCGTCTCCAGTTCCTTGGACAACTTCTCACTGGGGGAATCCTTCGGCATCCTCCCAAAGTAGCAAACATTCGGATTCAAGCTTGCCCACCCGACTTTTATGCAACAGTATTAGATACAGCATGCAACATTAATAGTTGCATAAACTTCAGGAGGCCTGATTTTGAGGGAGCAAGTGAAAGGAAACGCGGAGGGTTCGGGTACGCCCGTCCCAACGCGAGAAGCGAGTGAGAGCATCAAGAGGACCCGGATTGGAGTGCCGGGCCGCTTGATGCGTGAGTCTGCACGGGGCGGGAATACACGGTTGCCGGGGGAAATATCGAAACGGGCTACCCGCCGCGAGCCAAAGGCCGGCAGGCTGTCGAAGACGGCCAGGTCGCTGACCGGGCTGGCCGCGGCGGCGGCGTTGACATTGGCGGGGTTGGGCATGGCGGGTGCTGCGCAGGCCGCGCCTGCGACGTCGTACAACTACTCGCCGCCGGGCGGGGTGCTGCCTTCCGGTGATACGAATGCTGCCTCGGGCTTGATCTTCACGGATTCAGCTCCGGATGGTTCGAGCGTGTTCAACAGCCCGTTGGGGTCTTTCTGGACCAAGGACCCGAAGACGGGGCAGTGGATCGAGACGAATTGCAACACGTACGGGACCGGGTTCCAGCCCACTGCGTCCACGGTATGGTCCGAGAGTCTAAGGACGGATGCGAATGCTGCACGGTTTGCGTGGATCCAGATGAAGTATCTTGGCACCGGTTCCGCGAATTCCGCGGCCGTGCAGGACGCTGAGCACCTTTTCGTGGAGGGTGTGAACCCGCAGCAGCTGAACACACTCAATACTTCCCCCTCGGGGACGCCGACGTACCAGCTGGCGCAGCAGATGTGGGCCGAGTCGGCCCCTTACACGGGTTCTTATGCTGCGAATCCTTCTGTCCAGTCCGGGCCGAACGGTTCCGGGACCGGGACAATCATGAACACGCAGGTGACTTCCGCGACGGGCACGGTCTCTGTGCCGATCACCCTGACCCTGTCCGGCGGGGCAGTGTTCGATGCGACGGGCACGGCCACCTATAGCGGGAATGCCGGGGATACCCCGGCATTCCATCTTCCGGCCGGGGTTAACCCGAATCCGGCTGCGGTCGGAGTCAAGGAGGCAACGCCCGCGACTCTGTCCCTGGGCCTGCGGGTGTTAACGTCTCCGGGCGTGCAGACCCAGGTCAAGGCAGCTGCGCCTGCGGCGGTCACGGGGCAGTCTTCGGACGTAATGATCGCTTTGGGCTTCCAGCCGGTCGCGACATCTACCGCACCGGTGTACCTCAACGTCGGGGACAAGTTCTCTGACACGCTGCACGTGTCCACCGCGAAGGGCGGGGCGGACTGGATCCCCGGCACACCGGTGACGATGGGTACTTCGTTCTATGGGCCGTTCGATACCGCCCAGGCCGCCGCTGCGGCTGCCCCGGCGGGTGCCGTGGTCGCCGCGACTGCGACGGGCACGCTGAGTGCACCGGGCGATGTCACTGCGACGTCGGCCACGACGGTCGCTGTCCCGGGGTTCTATTACCCTGTTGCCTCCTTCACCCGGGCGAGCCAGCCGGCTCAGTACCAGCCGGTTCTCCTGGGCGATTGGAAGGCCGGGTTCAACGACACCGGCGAGCAGTCCATTGTGCGCTGGTCTCCGAAGTACTCGACCCAGTCTTCTTCGCTGGCTGCTAACGGACTAGTGCATGACACGGTGACGGTCACCAATGCCGCACCGGCAGCCCCTGTGTCACCTGTAGGGAACCTGTTCATCTCCTACGACACGAAGGCATGTGCCATGAACAGCGCGACCGGGGCTCCGGCACCGACGGATGCCCAGCTCGTTGGTACGGGCACGGGCACCCGTCAGGGCAACGGCAGCGTTGACCTGAGCGCGGTTCAGCTCTCACCGGCAGAGAACAACGACGTACACACCGGCATGGCCTGCGTGTACTGGGTGGACTCTTCCGACCAGACGAACCTGAACAACGCGGTCGCTCCCTCACCGGCGTTGATCGCGTCCGAGACGGTCTGGATGCCGGCTACACCGGTAGCTGCGGCAGTCGCTCCCGCAGCTACTCCGGGCACTCCGCTGGCTGTCACAGGTGTCGAGGTTCCCTCGGCCATCAACGGTGGTTTCGCCGTCCCGGTACAGGCCTCTTCCGTGACGCCTGCTGCTACGGATAGTGGAATGCTCACCGCTGGCGGGGTTGCCCTGCTCCTGGCTCTCACGCTCGGTGGTGGCTTGATCGTGCGGGGCCGGAAGGTTACCCACTAAAGACGGGTGCCGCGATCCGGAGCGTAGGTTCCCCCAACCTTTTCCCGGATCGCGGCACCTTTTCAATTGCGGCAGTCACTTCCTCCCGGCCACGCCCCTAAGATTTCCTCCACTTTTTGAAAGGACACCTTCCATGGCTGACGAAGAATCCCGCTCACGGGATGACATACGCTCGGGGCAGTCTTCGGACACGATGATTACCTTCCAGCCGGTCGCGAGGTCTGTCGCACCGGTGTACCTGAAAGTGGGGGATAAGTTCTCTGACACCCTGCACGTGTCTTCAACGAAGGGCGGGGCGGACTGGATTCCGGGCGCCCCGGTGAACTTCGAAGTCCGTGTGGCTGACGAAGAATCCCGCTCACCGGATGACAAGCCCTCTGACCAGACGGTAAGTCAGTGCGGTGGCTGGAACGGCCTGGGTTGGGGAGATCTCCTTCTCCTTTCCTTCATGGAAGAGCTGTTCCGTGGCTGACGAAGAAAAGCTTGAGATGCCCGGATTTCACACGGAAGACGACGCGGAAAACCAACCTGAAAGGCGTTCCGGCCGGGCGGCAAGGAAGCGCCGCAGCTGGATCGTCATCACTGTTGTCGCGGTCATTGTGGGCTTGGCTGGTGGGTTGATGATTGTTTTGAGCTTGCAGGGCGGCTCAGCCTCGGCTACAGGGCATCCGGGTCCTTCGGTTTCCTATCAGCCGGCTCCGATGGTGACGAAGCCCTTCGGTCCAGGCGACCCGGACACCGTCAAAGGAGACGTCGCGAAGCCCGGCATCTCAGGTCCTTCGACGTTGGCTATTCCTTCCATCGGGGTAGCTACGAAGATCGAGGCCAAGGGTTTGCTTCCCGGTAAGGTCCTGGACATGCCCACCAGCGACGCAGCCTGGTATGACCAGTCGGCTCCCATGGACGCCACGGAAGGCTCCACGGTGATAGCCGGCCACGTTAATACTGACTCCGGCGGCAAAGGTCCACTGGGCGGTTTGGCGGACCTGCAAAAGGGCGCTCCGGTCACGATTACCGACGCCGCAGGAACCGTCCACGTGTTCAAAGTTGTGGCTCTGGAAACGGTGCCGAAGGACAAGCTCGATCCACGGTGGTTCACGCGTAAAGACGAGCGCCAAGTCGTCCTCATAACGTGCGGCGGTCAGGTAGTGGGCTACAACCGGTACGGGCTCCCGGAGTTCACCCACAACACGGTGGCCGTTGCTGTACCGACAGGAAGTTAGGCGATGAGTGGAAATCTGGGGGCCGACCGGCAGGAGCAGCTGCGGCGAGCCCGCATTGCCCGGTTCTTCCTCCTCAACACGTTCTGTTGCCTCGCGGTGAGCATTCCGACTGCTATCGGTTCTGCGGCCACGGATACCTGGGCTGCAAGCTTCACTGTTGTCATCATTTTTCTTCCCCTGGTTGTCGGATACAGCTTCGTGATTCTTTGGGCCGAGAAGCGGGCGGACGAGCAGGCGGACTGGTAGTGGAAGAGATCGCCGGAGGAAGGACACTAGGGATGGACACCGAAGCACGGGTGGAGAACACACAGAAGAGAAGACGGTTCAAAGTTGCCATTATCGCTCTCGCGGCCGCGACGATCATAGGCATAGGGACGGCCGTTGTGTTGTCGGCAGCGAACACAGGCACTACCTCGCCGAATCCGGCCGTCATGGCCACCGCCACCATGAGTCCATCGACGGACGGTCTCTCTGTTGCTTCGTCCAAGCCAACGTCGGCGCAGACCGCGACGGCAACCGCCACAACCGCCCCGCCGGACTTTGAAAGCCGTGCCCCGGAGCCGAAGGCTGTGCCCGAGGCTTCTGCTGCTGAGAATTCCACAGTCCAAGGAACCGGCCCAGCTCAAAGTGCTCAGGGGCCAGCCGCCGCATCCCGCCCCCAAGGGGGTGGTGGTCAGGCTCCTGCGCCTGTTGCGCCCGCGCCTGCTCCGGCAGTGCCTCAGCCCGTTCCCGCCCAACCGGTCCCAGCCCCAGCGCCGGTTCCCACGATCGTGACCACGTACCCTGCCCAGACCTTGGCAACAGTGAACTCGGCCCGCGAGAGGTTCGGCCTGCCCGCATTCCTCACTCCTTACGCAGGCTGTGTTCAGTTCACCGGTGCTGCCGGTTCGTGGTCACTGGACGGCCTTGCCGGGCCGATGACCGACACGGCGGCGGTGAAAGCCACCTACGGAAAACAGCCCATCGCCGCCAAATTCACATCTTCCGACGCGCTCGGCCGTCCAGGGAACCTCGCCATCTTCAGCTGCCCATGAAATCGAATCACTATGTTAGGAGCCGGAAGTGACGAAAACATCAATCATGCAGGATGAATTAGGGCTTGTCTCGGGAGACACTTCGATCATTTTGGGTGCTCAGCTCAAGACAGATAATGACCGTTCGGGCAGGGTTGTGTTCCACTTTGGATTCGACAGAGCCGAGATGCACATCTCCACTTTCAGTGTGGGTCCCTATGATTCTGACCGGGGCGACGTTTTGTTGATCACTGCGGAGCGTACCTGCGGGAACATCGCCGGTCCCGTCATCTATGCCAGTGCCGGGCAGGCGAACATCGCCAGGCGGGTGCTGACGCTTCTCGAGCCCTATTTCCTTATGGGAGAGCCCGGAGAGTTGATCCGGGAATGTCGCGACCGTTTTCTGGAGCTTTTGCGTGACCGCGAGGAAGGGCAGGTCTGGTGTCTTCGGGCAGATGATGGCCGTATCCTCCATGCGTCTGTTGCGAACTACGAGTCGTTCAACAACTACGACGTGATGGCAGACTTTGATGAAGAAGAAGTCGGCATTGCCGAGGGCGAAGACATTGGGGACCATCTCAGGATCGAGCGAGTTCCCGAATCCGCGATCCCACCGCTGGTCGAAATTGTTGGGGCAGCCTGGCGGATGTCGATCGGGGAGCTTGGCTTTGGTAAAGGGTACGCATTCAAGTCAGCCCTTGGAACGTTTCTCAGCAGTCCGTTGGGGTCGGCCGGCGCTGATGATCGTGAAGCGGGTTAGCTCATGATGGGTGCCCACCACGCTGCGTGCGGTGCAGCTGCGTGGCTTGCCGTGACCACCCGGGTTCATATTGACCTGGCTTCCGTGACTGGGGGGTCCCTGCCGTGGGCAGGGGATCTGGGGTCAGGGCTCATGCCCGTTTCTCCGGGGTTGGCTCTGGTTGGTGCGGTGGTGTGTGCGGGGGCTGCGATGCTGCCGGACGCGGATCATTCGGAGGCGACGATCGCGCATTCGCTGCCGCCGTTGTCCAACGTGGTCTGTGCCGGTGTCGGTGCCGTCTCGGGAGGTCACCGTCATGGCACTCACTCCATACTCGGCATCGCAGTGTTTACCATGCTTGCTTGGGTTGCCAGTCTCTGGACCATCCCGTTCCATGGCTTCGGGAACGTCCACGTCGGGGAAGGCCTCGCTGCGATGATTCTTGGCGCTTTCGCGGCGAAGGCTCTCAAGATCATTCCGGACTCGATGCGGCGTACCCCATGGCTTACCGGCGCCCTCTTCGGCGCCCTCATTGCCCTCCTGCCGACACTGGCCCCGGTGCACGGCCCGCAGTGGTGGTTCCCTGCCGCTGTGGCGCTCGGTGCCGTCGTGCATATCCTCGGGGACATGCTCACGACCGGCGGGGTCAACCTGATCTGGCCTTTCGTGGCTCGTCCACCCAAGCCCGTCACCCGTATCCCTGCCCTTGAGAAAGTCTGGATGCCCAACGGCTACATGGCCGTGCCGGTACTTGGAAACGCGGGGTCCTGGCGTGAATGGTGCTTCCTGGTCCCCATCGCTGCCTACTCGCTCTATACCGCCGCGGTAACGGCATGGGCTCTAAGGCCCGCACCCTTCTGGTTCTGAGCCGGAGAATTGAAGTGGCTTTGATGTCAGCTGTTGAACCGGGCCCGCCGGAACTATTGCACTGGACCTACCGGGGCTAGCATGCCCTGGCTGTGGCCGATGGGTCTTTCCGGGAGCTCCTGAGTCGAATCTACGCGCCGACGCCCACCACTGCTCTACCCGGTGCCGCAAACGCCATTGGAGGACGCTCCACCAGGCAAAGGAAACCAACACCCATTACGAACACTATGGCGCCTAGTCGTACCGTCAGGGATGGGTAAGCGTCATAGTGTGGGGCGAGGTTCTCCCGGCGTTCAACGCGATCAGCGCTTAACACTCATCCTCATCGAGGGTGCAAATACCAAAAAGAAAAAGGTTCCATCCACGAGTAGGGATGGAACCTTCAGCCCCTCGCCAAACCACCAAAGCTGGAGGTCTTCGCTAAAGCGACTCCAACTTTCGGGGGTTCAGTTCAATTAGGAATACCATCGCGATATTCATAATTGACCTGCGCGGATTGAACTGCGTTTGTGATCTAGGAAGGAAGGCGTTGAATATTCATGCGGCTCGTAGATGGTTTGATGAACGGGCCATGGATCCGGTACGCGAATTTGCGGTATGCCCTGGAGGAAGACCCGCCACGCCCTGAACGTCTGGCGGTGGCGCAGGCGCTCACCGAGCACCACCAAGGCAAAGTCCGGTCGTTCAACCGAGCCCATGAGGCATTAGGAGCCGGCCCGGAGTGGGCCACCCCGACGCCGGACCTGCTGAGGTTCGTGGCGCACATGTACCGCGTGCCGGCCGGATATCTCACTGGTGAAGACGATAACCAGATCCGCGACAAAGCTCTGGACCGGGCATGCGGCAAGAAAGTCATTGAGGGTACTCCGATCCCGGATTCGTTCTTTGTGGATACCGTGTGTCAGCCCATGTTGGAGACGCCGGGTGATGAACAACGCTTGGCTGTCGTCGGGCGCATGCGCAAACTGTTCCGACGCAGCGTCTGGGCGTACTTGGCGCGACCGGTAATGGGTCTGATGATGACCGCGGGATGGATCGCCATCACGTTGCCAACGCCAGAAGATTGGTTTCGCTGGTTTTGTGTAGCGATGTTCGCGACCATGACCCTGGTCTTCTTCAGGGTCGATCTCCGACGAGTCCGCCGCGCTCTCGAGCTGCTCCGTCTACCGCAGGGGAGATTTCAATCCGTGGTGGAGGGCCGGTTGCGTGAAGAAGTGGGCGCGAATCTGCAGGACCTGATGACTCGCACGACGTTCCCGGCGGCATGGTTCCATGACACCCTTTGTCATCAACGACCCCTCAGTGCCACGGATTTGGTCCAGATCGGCGCACCAGAGCTGGGCGAGGCAAGGATTGCCTGGGCTGCCGTTGATCGTCAGTTGCGGCAGCCGCGGGACTAAGCGCGGAGTTCCGTGTTTCTGTATCGACGCAAACCCCTAGCCGCCAGGTCACGCCTCGCGAACCAATTCTGCCTGGCTGCGTGTACACAAGGAACACTGTGCACACAATAGGAGTATCGTGGAGGGTATGGAAACCGTGACCAGTGAAGTAAGCACCAGGGAGCTTCGAAACCACCTGTCCGAGGTTGTGGGTCGGGTGAGCTTCGGCGGTGAGCGTATCGGTGTGACCCGAAACGGCCGCCTGGCTGCCGTCGTGATCAGCGTTGGTGATGCCGAGGCCCTGGAGGAGTACGAGACGGCCCAGGACATCGCCGCAGTCAAGGCCTGGGTCGAGGCTGGTCGGCCCTCTCGCCCAGCCGATGAGCTGAGGAAAGAGCTTGGCATTTGAGTCAGTGGAGCCTGCACACCTCTACCGACTTCGACAAGACCGCCAGGAAGATCGACCGCGCCGTGCTGCGCCGCGTTTTCGCGTACCTGGATGAGGTGTGCATCCTGGATGACCCGCGGAGCCGGGGGAAGGCGCTAACGGCCAACATGGCGGGGTTCTGGCGTTACCGCGTGGGGGACTATCGTGTGATCGTGGAGATTCAAGATGCCCGGCTCGTGATCGTTGCCGTGGCATTGGGGCACAGATCAGTCGTCTACGAACCCTGACGCAGCAACCAACCTGCCCGGCCTGCGGCTCCACCTGGTAGGGGTGCTGAGTGAACCGTTCCCAAGGGTATTCTATTAGAACTGGCGTTCTAATAGCGGGAGTGTGTGGGCCATGAGCGTTACGGTCCTGGGGCGCGTGGAGTCGGTGGCCGGCGCTCTGCGCATGGCCCCCTCCTCAGTCCCCGCAGGCTTCCCGAGTCCAGCCCAGGACTATTACGACGGCCCCGTGAGTCTTGATGAGCACCTGGTCAGGGACCGTGCGGCGACGTTCTTCCTGAGGGTGTCCGGGGAGTCGATGGAGGGTGCCGGGATCAGCGACGATGACGTAGTGATCGTGGACCGCTCCGTGAAGGCCCGCCACGGTGACATCGTGGTTGCCGTCCTGGACGGAGACATGACTCTCAAACGGCTAGAGATCACAGCCGAGGGCGTGCGCCTGGTTGCCGCGAACCCCGATTACCCGCCCATTGTTGTGGGCCTGGAGGCCGATTTCCGCGTGTGGGGCACGGCCACCATCTGCCTGCACCAGCTCGGCAATCAGCGGGTGCTCCGTGCCGCCGGTTGAGCCTCACCCGGCGCTCTACGCCCACGTTGATGTGAACAGCGCCTATTGCTCCTTTGAGCGCGTCATGAACCCCCGGCTGGAGACCGTCCCCCTATGCGTCCTGAGCAACAACGACGGCGCGGTTGTCTCTGCCGACAAGATGGCCAAAGCCCTGGGCGTGAAAGTGGGAGAGCCCTGGTTCAGGCTCCGACACCTCGCCCGCCCGGCGGATGCCTCACCACCAGGCCCCGGACTGGTGGCACTGAGCAGCAACTATGAACTCATAGGAGATTTCAGCAGAAGGACGATGGAAGTCCTGGCCCGGCACGCCCCCACAAGCGTCTACAGCGTGGATGAGGCTTTCCTATTGCTGGGGCAGAGAGCGGCAGCGGGCGACCTCCAAGCATTCGGGCACCGGGTCAAAGACAGCCTCCGCGACCTCGTGGGCGTGCCCGTCTGCGTCGGGATCGCCCCCACCCTGACGCTCGCGAAAATGGCCAACCGCTGGGCCAAACGCGCCCCCGGATTCGACGGCGTATGTGTCTGGACAGATACCCCGCCCGTGTGGCGTGAGCGGTTGATGGAGCGCCTGCCGGTATCGGAGGTATGGGGGATCGCGGGGCGGCTTGAGAAGCGACTGGGAGCGCTGGGCATTCACACGGTGGCGGAGCTGGCCGCTGCTGACCCTGTGTGGATCAGGGGCCGGTTCTCGGTGGTGCAGATGCGCACCTGCCTTGACCTGAAGGGGGTGAAAGCCGTGCAGCTCGAAGAGGAGCGCCGGGGGAAAGAGCAACTTATCTTCTCCCGGTCCTTCTCCGAACCGATCACCACCACGAACGGAATGCGCCAGGTGCTCAGCGTTTACGCGCAGAAGGCAGCTTCCCGCCTTGTGCATCACGGCCAGATAGCCAAGATCGTGACGGCCTGGGCGGGCACAAGCCATTTCGGGGAGCAGCACAGCTACCCTTCCGTCGTTGTGGTGCTCCCAGCGGCCACCAGCGATCCTGTGGAGCTGACCCGGGCGGCGCACGCTCTCCTGGAGCGCATGACGCCGGGCATGAAATATGCCCGCGCCGGGGTAATGCTGACTGATCTGAGGCCCGACACGGGACAACAAGCCCTGGCCCCGTTCCAGTTTCCCCATGAAGAGCGGGGGATTGCCACCCTTGTTGATCGGGTGCAGAAGAAATTCGGGGCCGAGGCTGTAGGTCTGGGCTGGGCAGGAATGCGCCCAGGGCCGCAGTGGAGGATGCGCCGCGACATGCTCACCCCGCGGGCCACTACACATTGGGGTGAATTGGCCACAGTAAAGGCTTCTTAACAAGGGAGTCCCCCCACGCTGGGAAGGGTGGGGGGACTCTCGCCGTGTTTTCGTGGGTGCGTGTACGGGCTGACTCCGCTGGGGTGCCGGGTTCCCCAGTCCCACGGGGCCGCTTCCCGGCGCGTATCCGGCGCGGGCCGGATGAACCAGCGTAGAGCGACGATGCTTGCGCTGGCAATCCCCCAGCGTGCTTGTCGGCTCGTGCCCTTGCCGCACACAACCATAGGTGAAACACGCCGTACGGTAGTTGCAAATTTACTTTCAACTACCGTACGGTTAGTTTCATGAGACGTTCCATTGAGGCCGAACTGGTCAGGTTGAGAGCCGCAAGAGACCGGTATTCCGCTTCCTTGAAGGAAATTGATCTGGAAATCGGCCGCGTCGCCACGAAGGCCACTAAGGATGAGCTCACAAGCAAATCGTCCATCGCCCGTGTCATGGGTGTCTCCCATACTCATATTGGCAATCTCATGAAGGCCTACGCTGAGGCAGACATCGCGGGGCCGGCTGTGTCCGGGATCCCGATCTTCGTAAACTCGCTGGCCTCCAAGTATGTGCAAGAACGTGGGTCCCGGATTGTCCGGTCCATCAGCGGTTTCAATCCTTCTGATGCGCTGCTCCGATCCGACTTGGATCCACGCCTTTTCAACGACGAAGGGAGCGTTCGCTCACCGGAAATGTTGTGGAAGCTTGAATCCGGCGAGTGGATCGGCGTAGGACATGTCAGCGTCGGCTACAACGGAACGGGTTGCGACTTTGCCGTTACCGCCCTGGTCGCGGCGGGGGTGCCCGAGGACCATGCCAGGCGCATCGTGTCCTGGCGGTTCTGCGACGCTGTCGACATCACCGATCCGGACACTTGGGAAGAAAGCCGTATCTGGCCGGTGGAGCCCCGCACGGGTCCCCGCATTGTGGGAGACCGTATCATCGTCGACGTCGGGGAGGCCCTGAACAGTATCAGCGACCCCCATCAACGACTCAAAACCCACCAAGGGCCGGTTGACGAGACCGGCTTTTATGCCAGCGTGCCTGATCTGAACTCGCTGGAGGCCTGGCTTGGGTTCCTGGACCGTGCTGATGTACCCGAATGGGCGCAGGGTCCCCGCGTTGCGCGGGTCCTGCTGACTGAGGAGGAAGCCAGGACCCAGGGATTTGTCCGGAAGGTCTCCTCGCCGTGGGGTTTCGGGCGCGGCCACAGCTCCGCTGCTGTGGTCGTAGTTGAACAAGGCTTCGTGCAGATCTGGGGGCATTTCTACCGCCCCCAGAGCCGCACCCAGCTACTGCCTCCGGAAGCCTACGACATGCTCGAGGCCGCCAAGGTGTATCCCTCCGAGCTGGCGGCACGGGACAATCGCTGGCCGGATAGCGCTCTTGGCCGGTTCTTCGCTGATTTGTTCGGCCCCTCGAAGACGCTCCCGCCCTCAATCGATATTTCCGACAACGGCGCAAGGCACCTGTCCTTCACCCCAGGCCTTGATGCCGAGTCCTAGAAAAGCGCGGGCGCTGTACGGCTCGGGAAATACTTGCCGGCAAGTCGACCCGACCGCGTCAGGATTTGGTCGCGGTATTTTTTCCTATCAATAGTTAGTTGACCCAGAAGGAGTAGTCGATGGTGTTTGTTGCCGTCCTGATCGAGGTGGCCGTTGCTGCGTTCGTTGCTTGGTGGATCCGGCGCGGGTGGTATGACAAACCCACCGTGTCCCAGCGGCTGGAGGGTGCCGGCGTCAAGGCCGGGTGGGGTCTGTTCCCGGTCTATATGGTCCCCGCAATCATCCTTCTCGCCTCCGGACCATTGGAGATGGGGACCGGTAACGTGATCTTGATGGCGTGCCTTGTCTACATCGGCGCCGCCGGCGCACTGTTCGTTGCTGCGTTTGTTGTGGGAGTGTTCGAGCGCAGCCGGGCACGGAAGGCAATGCGTTTGAGCGGGCATCCTGTTCGGCCGTTTCTCCGAGCGCCATGGAAGATTGCATCGTTCACTGCCGTGGCCGCTTTCTTCCTCTTTTTGGGCCTCGTGTATGTGGTTTTTAGCTACCACATGCTCGTGACGAAGTACGAGTCTGGCTCCGGATTTGACGAGTACATGCAGGGGTGGCTTATCGGTGGCGGGGTCGGCTTTTGGGTGGTTGTCGCCCTGGCTTACGCGATTCAGAAGGCCCGGATCTGGAAGGCCGAGCGGGATTATGAGGAGCTGACTTCCGGCATTGAGGACCGTCTTCTAGAGAAGACCACCGGGGAGAAGCGCCACAGCAGCGGGCGCTTGAAAGCCGGATACAGAAAGCCCTGACAGGCAACGTCACCATGCTCTGCCTGCTGACGCTCCCGCCCGGACCGCTACAGCGCGGGCATTGGAGGCTGCGGCCGCTACTGCGTTCGTCCGTGCGTCCAGTGTCCTGGCCGGGGATGTCTTTGCGCCGCGGTTTCCGTTCGGCACGGTGGAGGGCTTCCTGTTGTTCGCGGACCTTGTTCAGCGCGGTCAGGGAGTCTTTCGCCCGATGGGCGGCAGTGACGCTTGCGGGCTCCTGCCCGGCGACTGGGATTTTGGCGGGTTCCGTTGCACGGAGGGTCTTGGCCCATTCGAGCGTGACGCGCCGGGCCAGCTCAAGCTGGTCCGCAAAAGTCTCCCGGTCGAATCCGGGGTCCCGCTGGGCTGCTGCGGTGAGGAGATCGGCGTCCGAGAATGCCCGGTTACGCGGATCTCGTCGCGGTCGAGGAAGTCGCGGGCTTCGGCGCGTGAGTAGACGGCGGTGGTTTGCTGGCTACCGCGTCGGCAAGGGCCAGGACAGGGCCAACATCGAGGGCTACGGGATCATCTCTACGCCAGTCGATTCCGAAGTCGACCTCGGCGCTGTACCCATCGGCGGAAATGACATGCAGCCGGGCGAATTCCGGGCCACGCCCCGACTTCAATCACCCACAACCCCCGCAACAGTCAACTGCGCGGCAACACCGGTGGACTACTTTTCAATCGGCGCTGATGGCACCCTTTTACTTCGGCAACAGTGGCAACCTTTTAACCCGGCGACAGAGGCTCCTGGACTCCGGCCCGCAACTGTGCACCGAACTCGAGGCCCAGCTGATTCAAATCCTTCGCCGAGGCGTAACGGCCGCGATGTAGATCCTCCTGGAGGGATCAATTGCTCCGATCCTTTGGTATGGCCCCGTGATCCAGTAGGGAGAGAAGTCCCGCCTGATGGGGGACCAGGCGGGACTTTTCAAGGATAACAACGTATGCAGACAATTTGCAGGCGCTTGAGTCGATATCGGAAACGTGATCTTTCGTTGCCGGCAGTGGTGGTTCGTGAACCCGGAGGTGGTGAGAGAGAGTCTAGGAATGTTCCGCAGCGTGGGCGTCGATGATTGATTGGCGGACCCGGCCGCGGGACGACACTTGGTGACCATTTGCAAGTGCCCATTCTCGGATCTTGGCAAGTTCCTGGCGTGACAATGGCTGCCGGCCTCGTGGCTGCTGACGGGATGAGCCACGGGTCCTTCGTGCGGATGCCATGAACGGGGCAAGGCTTTGTTGGAGTGCGTTGAAATTCTCCTCGGTCAGGTCTATTTGATAGGAAATCCCGTCCAGGCTGAATGTCCGGGCAACGGCGTTCGGGGATCCATCAAGGTCGTCGATTACTTCTACAACTACGGTTTGTGCCATTGAATGATCCTATTGTTGACGCCGCGCTAGTACGCCTATGTGGTGCTGTTCGGATCAGTGCCGGGGGAAACGTATGCCCGAACTGTCCTTGAGATTGAAAGGTGAAGCCAATGCAGCAGCTGGGGCTTCTGAGTGGGACATACTCACTTACCACCTCGTCAGGGCTACACCACCCCCCGGCAGAGGTATCCGTAGGGTCACCATCCTGACGTCAGCTGGTAGGAGCCGCCGAACCAGTAGCCGGTATAGCCGTGGGAGGTAAAAGTGACGTGGATACGGCTTTGCTGGATCGGGGCCACCCGGTCATCGAAAACGAGGGTCCAAAGCTCGATCGCGATCGCGGCGTCTTCGTCGATGTACAAGGCGACGTCAAAGACGGGAGTCAGTCCTTCGGCAACGCACCATTGAATAAGCCCGGACAGCAGATCCTGCCCGCCCGGGCCCCGGAATCGGATGTGATCGGGGTGGTCTCTGACCAGGCAGAGCCAGTCCACCGGGTCCCAGTAGCGGGCGAACTGCGGCCACTCGGTCTCTACCCCCTGGTTCTTGACGCCATCCACAGCGCTGAGGAACCAGTCTGGCAGCGGTGAGTCTTTCGGGAGGAGGTACGGGCCGTCGTGGAAACCCCTGACGTGTTCGCCCAGGCCTTCCAGGATGGATAGGGCTTCAGGGGTGAAGCGGTCCAGCTCTTCCTTTGAAATGTAGCTCGGTGCGCTGCTCATGTGATGTCTGCTTCCCTCATTGTGGCCTCCACGTTGCGTGCCGCCTCCTGGCGTTGCGCTATGGCTTCGACGTCGTCGGCGACCTGGGTGGCGATGGTGTGGATCCGGGTGTTGATGCGGTCCTGGATCTTGCCAAGCACTTCGTACAGGGGATGGTGCAGGTCTTCTATGCTCGGCTTCGGGGGAAGGAGCTTCCGGTAGCGGTTAAGTTCCTTGCGGTCTTCGTCGAGCTCGAGCAACAGTTTGGCGGCTGTCCACACGGTTTCCTTCCGGATGCGCATGGCGCGGTACGACTCCACCAGGTCCCGGGACTCCAGACTCAGATCATCCAGAAGGAGCACGGAGTCGAGGTAGGAGCATCGTTCCTGGACTGCTTTCTCGGCATCGTCCCGGATGCAGTCGGCACGCCACCGCGTTTGCGTGCTCACCACAACGCCCCCCGCAACCCAACCCGCCAGGACTATCGCCGGGATGAGCAGCGGCGACTCTCTCACGATGTCCATCAGCCGGGGCCACATGGTGCTGATGGCAAGCCACCCAAATCCGACCACAGCGAGGAATAAGATCAGTTTCGTCACTTTTGCTGCTGGTCCGGTTTTCAGGGGTCCGGGAAAGACCAGCTCCGCAAACGTCCGGGGACGCGGGTCGAGAACTCTTACGGGGATGTCCCTAGCAGCAGGGTCTAGAAGGACGTGGTGTGCTGTCCACGACGGTTCACTGGCCGCAAACCAATTCCGGTGTTCCGTGTCCATCTGTAGTGCAGCCGCATTCAGCTGGCGGTTGAACTGGTACCTCAGCGTTGGATCTTCTTGTGGTGTCCTAGGCATCTGTTGCTCCCTGTTCATGGCATATCTCCTTGTGGGTTGCTCACGTCTTCATCTTGTTGCCGGGCGGACGGGCGGTATGTCCCCGGGTGATTGTGGTCAGGAATTCCTTGTCGTCCTAGTGGCGGTCATGCGCTCATCCGCACCTTTGAGGCTTACGATCTTTCCTCCAGACCCGGATCCGGTGGCGAGGGTATGGGGAATCGGGGGATCCCAGTCATCGGGGCCTGTGGTGGTTGGTTTTGGGGTGGATCTGGGCAGGATGGTGAGGATTTCGCGGTCGGTGAGGGATCGGTAGCCCTCGAGGGCCGCAGTGAGGTCTTTGAGCTGGATTTGGTTTTTGGCCAGGATGCGTTGGACGTCTTCCCTTGGAGAGTGGGTCAGCGCGGCGTGCAGGATCGGGCTTGGGGATCCTGGGCACTGGCGGATCCCCGAGTCGTCGCGTTTCCGGATGAGTGGGTACCGACGGGTGAAGACCTGGCAGGACATGGAGACGCGGCGGACGTAGCCGGTCAAGACGGCGGCGCTGGCCAACAAGATTAGTCTGAGTGAGGAAAATGGGCGGGGCATGATGTGCGGTCCCTTCTCGGGTCTCTTGGCTGTGCAGGACAAGGGGGGTGGTTAGAGGCGCCTAGTGGCGGGATTGTGTCGATAGAGCGGGTAGCAGCTCGTCCGTGAGGACTTCAACGGCGATGTACACGGGGGTGCCCGGTTCTAGACGGTGCAGCGCCTGAACAACTGCGGAGTGCAGTTGGTTCCGGTTGAGGGACCCTTCAGAGAGGGGTGAGCCGGGGCTGGGATGTGACTTCATGCTGCATCACCTTCAGGAGGGTCAGCCGGCTGCCACATGATACGGGTACCGCTGAGTGAGAGACGGCTAAAGCAGAGGGTCTTCCGGAGGGGGTCCTCCGCATCCTCAGGGTGGAGGTTGGTGTCGGCGGGGG